>NZ_JAGPUP010000489.1:0-27184 GCF_018069605.1 Microvirga sp. HBU67558
CCGACGCGGAGGCAGGTTTCGGTGCCGGGGATGTAGAAGAAGCCTGCGCCGTAGGTGGAGCAGACACGAACGTATTCGACAGCAGCGGCCTTCTTCGCGGGAAGGTCGGCGGCTTGAGCCCCGGCGACAGCCGCGAGACCCGCGACCGATCCGAGGAAGAGGCTCTTAGCGAGCTTCATGGTTAAACCTCCAAAGTTTCGAGACCCTGGGGGGCCGGGTTTTTGTGCTTCGAGTGCTTCGACGAAGCCCTAAACACGTCCCTTTTCCCCTAGTACCCGGTGGCCCGCCTTTTCGGTCGGAGACACCAGGATCACGACTGGGGTGCCCCCGTCGCTGGAGCCACATTATCCATGACTGGACCGCAGGCAACCGAATGAAGGCGCAAAACGGGCAGGAGACGGGGCTTTTCAGGGGCATGTTGCACAAACGCAACGTTCAAAGCTGGCTTCTTAACCATTGGTTAAGACTTCGAGCCCCGAGTTCAGAAATCCTTAAGCAAAAAGGCTTTGGTGGCTGCTTGCCGGGGGCTGATGACGTGGATCGATGCCTCCATCAGCTCCAACCATAGACCACGCCTGTGAATAACGACCGTCACAACTTCGCTAGGCGGGCCTCTGAGGCGAAAGAAAAAGGCCGGGCGAACCCGGCCTCTCGTCGAATCGCGGAGCGGACTGGACCTAGGCCACCTTCGGACCGATCACCCCGCGGCGAATCTGGTCTTCCTCGATCGATTCGAAGAGCGCCTTGAAGTTGCCCTCGCCGAAGCCGTCATCCCCCTTGCGCTGGATGTATTCGAAGAAGATCGGCCCAATGGCGGTCTTTCCGAAGCGCTGGAGCAGCACCTTCGTGAAACCGCCTTCGACCACGCCCTCGCCGTCGATCAGGATTCCGTTCTTCCGGAGCCGCTCGAGAGACTCCTCGTGGCTCGGCAAGCGCTTGTCGACGCGGCCGTAGTAGATGTCGTTCGGGGCTGGCATGAACTCGAGGCCGCCCTCGATGAGCGCTTCGATGGACTCGTAGAGGTCGTGCGAGCCCAACGCCACGTGCTGGATGCCCTCGCCCTTGTATTCCTGCAGATATTCCTCGATCTGGCCGGTCTCCCCGGCATCCTCGTTGATCGGGATCCGGATCTTGCCGTCCGGGCTCGTCATGGCGCGGGAGTGCAGTCCGGTCAGCTTTCCCTCGATGTCGAAGTAGCGGATCTGCCGGAAGTTGAAGAGGCGCTCGTAGAATCCCGCCCATTCGTTCAGACGTCCGCGATACACGTTGTGGGTCAGGTGATCGATGTAATAGAGTCCGACGCCCTTTGGCTTCGGATCGGGCTCGCCGAGCCACTCGAAATCGACATCGTAGATGGAGCCTTTGGCGCCGTAGCGGTCGACGAAGTAGATCTGAAGTCCACCGATGCCTTCGATGCCCGGAATCTCGAGCTCGTTGGGTCCGACCTGAGTCTCGATCGGCTTGGCGCCCATGGAAAGGGCGCGGTCGAAGGCATATTTCGCATCGGCCACCCGGAAGGCCATGGCGGGAGCCGAAGGACCATGCTGCGCGGCGAAACGCTCGGCGAAGGAGCCCGGCTGGGCGTTGACGATGAAGTTGATGTCGCCCTGGCGATAGAGGGTCACGTTCTTGGACCGGTGCCTGGCGACCGCGCTAAAGCCCATCGTCTTGAAAAGGCGATCCAGGGCCTGCGGGTCGGGATGGCAGAACTCGACGAATTCGAAGCCGTCCGTGCCCATGGGATTGTCGTCGGAAATGGCCGCGGGGGGCGCATCGTGCGGGAAAGGTCCCATGATTTTCCTCCTGGTGTGTTGCTGTCGACCGACAGGTCTCGGCTTGTGAAAACAACGCATTCGCCCTGAAGCGGATGCGATTCTTGGTCAGATCGCGTCGGGCTGATTGGCCGGAGCCGCGTCCTGAAAGGCCTTATGCGCGGAGCAGGCCGCATCCACGGCCGCGATCTTCGGATACGCATCGAGGGGGACGTTGAACCGTCGTGCATTGAAGACCTGCGGCACGAGATAGACATCCGCCAGGGAGATCTTGGACCCGAACGCATAGGGCCCGGGGCCGAGCAGCGCCTCGATGGCGTCGAAGCCCTCGCGGACCCAATGGGCATACCAGTCGTCGGCGGCTGCCTGATCGTGTCCGAGGCGGTTCTTGAGGTAGGCCAGGGTCCCGGAATTGTTGAGCGGGTGGATATCGCACGCGATCAGGCTGGCGATCGCCCTCACCTTGGCCCGGGTGACCGCACCAACCGGCAGCAGGGGCGGCTCGGGGTAGACCTCGTCGAGGTACTCGAGGATCGCCGGAGACTGGATCAGCGTGGTGGCGCCGATCTCGAGGGACGGCACGCGCCCCTGCGGATTGACCGCCTTGTAAGTCTCCTCGCGCTGCTCCCCCTTCAGCAGGTTGACCGAGACGGACTCGTAGGTCACGCCCTTCAGGTTGAGGGCGATCCTGACCCGGTAGGCCGCCGAGGAGCGGAAATAAGTATAGAGCTTCACGCGTCACCCTCCTCGAGGTCTCCCGGCGCGAGGCGCCGAGCCTGTTGCGTCAGCTTCTCGATCAAGGATGAAAGCATCCTCCGCTCGTCGGACGTGAGGACGGACAGGAGGCGCTCCTCGACGGCCAGAGCCTCCGGAGCAACGGCCTCGTAGATCTCCCGTCCCCGAGGCGTCAGCGCCAGCCACTCCTCCCGGCGGTCGTCGAGATTGGGACGCCGGACGACGAGGCCCCGCTTCTCCAGCGCCGAGACGGCGCGCGAGACGGTCGACTTGTGCATGACCCCGTCGGGCGCCATGTCCCGCGCCGTGCGGAGCTCGTACTGCCCGAGGGTCACGATGATCCGCCAGGCCGGGATCGAAAGCCCGTACCGTTCGGCATAGATCTGCGCGAGCGCGCTCGATGTCAGCCCGGCCAGAACATTGAGCCGGTACGGGAGAAACTCCTCCAGGAGCACCAGCGGGTCGGGCGGGCGCTTCTTCGCTGCGGATCCGGTTGCCATCGTCACGCCAATCGTTGCATAGGCAACTAATAGCAGAATTCGTTGCACGGGCAACCGGATTCTCTACCCTTACGGCATGAGATCGAAAAAGAACGGCGCGGTCGGTGAACCGACCGCGCCGTCATGGCAACGTCCAGGGAGTCGCGGCGCCGCCAGAGCGAACGAACCTAACCCCTTCGCAATAGTATGTTTTATGCCCGTCCGCGGGTGCGGATCATGAAGGTGTCGAAGGCGTATTCGTTGAGCTGGAACCAGGGCAGCACGTCGCTGCGATAGGCCACCATGGAATCGTAGGCCTTCTTGAAGTCGGCGTTCTTGGCCGAGAGCTCGGCATAGAGCTCGTTCGCGGCCTTGAGCGAGGCTTCCAGGATGGCCGGGGAGAAAGTGCGCAGTTCCGCCCCGGCGCCGACCATGCGGCGCAGGGCTTGGCCGTTCACGGCATCGTATTTGGCCAGCATCCAGTTGTTGGCCGCTTCCGTCGCCTGGCTCATGATGGCCTGGTATTGCTTGGGCAGTTCGTTCCACTTCTGCTGATTGACCACGAGGTGCAGCATGGCGCCGCCCTCCCACCAGCCGGGAGCGTAGTAGTATTTCGCGACCTTCAGGAAGCCGAGCTTCTCGTCGTCGTAGGGGCCGACGAACTCGGCCGCGTCGAGGGTACCGCGCTCCAGCGCCGGATAGACGTCGCCGGGAGCGAGCTGCTGCGGCACGACGCCGAGCTTGGCGAGAACCTGCCCGCCGAGACCGCCGATGCGGAACTTGAGGCCCTTCAGATCGTCGACCGTATTGATTTCCTTGCGGAAGAATCCGCCCATCTGGGCGCCGGAATTGCCGCAGACCAGCGACGTGCAGTTATACCGGGCCAGCACATCGTTGATGATCTCCCGGCCGCCGGCGAAGTGCCACCAGGAATGGAGCTGGCGGGCGTTGAGGCTGAAGGGCAGGCCCGTGCCCATGCCGAGCGCCGGCTCCTTGCCGATATAGTAATAGAGCGGGGTGTGGGCGCACTCGACCGAGCCGTTCTGCACCGCGTCCATGGCCTGCAGACCGCCGACGATCTCGCCCGGGGCGAAGACCTGGATCTGGAACTTGTTGTCGGTCGCCTCCGCCATGTACTTGGCGAAGGTCTGAGCGGTGCCGAAGATGGTGTCCAGGGATTTCGGGAAGCTCGAGGTCAGACGCCAACGAATCTCGGGCATGCTCTGAGCGATGGCCGGCGCGGCCACCGTTCCGGCCGCGGCCGCCAGCCCTGCCCCCTTCAGGAAGTTTCTTCTCTTCATCGTCGTCATTGGCGTTTCCCCGGAAAGCATTCTGTTGCAAGTTGAAAGGACCATAACAACCCGGTCGGTGGCAATGAAGCTCTCCTCCCTCAACCAAGGCCGTGACGGCCGCCTCGTCATCGTGTCGAAAGACCTGACCCGCGCGACAGATGCTTTTTTCATTGTTCCGACGCTTCAGCAAGCCTTGGACAATTGGGAAAAAGTCGAGCCTCAGCTGCGGGATCTCGCGGAGCAGCTCGAGCACGGTTCGGTGCCGGCCTTCCGCTTCCACGAGCACGATTGCGCGTCACCCCTGCCCCGGGCCTATCAATGGGCGGACGGCTCGGCCTACGTGAACCATGTGGAGCTGGTCAGGAGGGCGCGCGGCGCCGAGATGCCGGCCTCCTTCTGGACCGATCCGCTCATGTATCAGGGCGGCTCCGATTCCTTCCTCGGTCCGCGCGAGCCGATTCTCGCGGTGGACGAGGCCCACGGGATCGACTTCGAGGCCGAGGTCGCCGTGATCACCGGCGACGTGCCGATGGGCGCGACCCGGGAGGAGGCCGGGCGAGCCATCCGCCTCGTGGTCCTGGTCAACGACGTCTCGCTCAGGAACCTGATTCCCGCCGAGCTCGCGAAGGGCTTCGGCTTCTTCCACGCCAAGCCCTCCTCGGCGCTGTCGCCCGTGGCCGTCACGCCGGACGAGCTGGGCGAGGCCTGGGACGGCGGCCGGCTGCACCTGCCCCTGCTCTCGAGCCTCAACGGCCAGCCCTTCGGCAAGCCCGATGCGGGCGTGGACATGACCTTCGACTTCCCGACCCTGATTGCCCACGCGGCCAGGACCCGCCCGCTGGGCGCCGGCACGATCATCGGGTCCGGCACCGTGTCCAACAGGGACGAGGCCGGCGGGCCCGGCAAGCCCATCGACCAGGGCGGTCTCGGCTATTCCTGCCTGGCGGAGCTGCGCACCGTGGAGACCATCCTCCAGGGCGAGGCGAGGACGCCCTTCATGCGGTTCGGCGACACGATCCGCATCGAAATGAAGGACCGGCAGGGCCACTCGGTCTTCGGCGCCATCGAGCAGGAAGTGCGATCCCATCGGGTCGAAGGCTGACGACACGGCGACCCGCTCGAAACGAAAGGCCGCCGGACGGCTCCGGCGGCCTTTCGCGTTTGCGACCTGCAGACAACTCACATGGCGCGGGCTGCGCCGCCGCTCAGGCTCTGGGCATGCTCGAGATGCCTCTCCAGGGTCGGCAGGGTCGTGCCGGCGAACTGCGCGAGCTGCGGCACGTCGCCGTTCTGCGAGTAGGACGTGAACAGGGCCACGGCTTCCTGATGCGCCATGACCTGGGCGCTCACATAGGCGGCATCGAAATCCGGAGCCGCCTGGACCGTTGCCAGCATCGCCTGATGCTTGGCGTTCAGGGCGGGCGGCGGCATCGGCAGGCCGGCGCGGCGCACGACCGTCGTCATGCGGCGCGTCGCGGCGTTGTGGTCGCGGATCATCTGCTGGGCGAAGCGGCGCACCTCGGGGCTGCGCGAGCGCTGGAGGGCCAGGCGGCTCGACTCGATCTCGAACAGGCTCGACGACGCTGCCGTCGGGATGAACTCCGCCGCGCTGGTCACGGCGATCGGAGCGGGAGCAGGAGCCATGGCGGTCGGGGTCATGCATCCGGCGAGGCCGAGCGCCAGCGCGCTCGAAACGAAGAGTACCTTGAGATCCATTGCGGAAAATCCTTCCTCGGCCCGGTCCCGTACGGCCGAGCCAGCCGCACGCCAACTATGGAACATCCTCCTAAGTTCCTGTCGCGCCCGGAGAAATTTTACCCTCCCTCCTCGCCCGCCACGGCCGTACGCCCTTCCGCTCTCGGGGAACGACCCCGGGCCGGACGCGCGGACCCGTAAACGGTCCTGGGTCCGGGTCCCCTTTTGGCCGCGACGCTCTAGGTTCATGCTTTCGGCAAAGCATGGAGCGCCCCATGGATGACCACGTGTACAAGATCGTCGAACTTGTCGGCTCGTCCGAGACCAGCATCGAGGACGCCATCCAGACGGCGGTGCGACGGGCGAACCAGACCTTGAGGAACCTGCGCTGGTTCGAGGTCATCCAGACCCGCGGCCATATCGAGGACGGCGAGGTGCGCCATTATCAGGTGGTGATCAAGGCCGGGTTCACCCTTGAGGCGGGCGAGTAAGCGGACGCCTTCGTCGTTGAGCCTCATTGCTGTTCGAATGATGCCCACCCCGGCACGGCCGGCCTTGTGCCGGCCATCTCGGCTGCTTGAAGCGCCGCACCGCAAAGGATCGGGATCACCGGCACACGGCCGCAGGAGAAGCTGACAGAATTCTGGACTTCACTAAACTGACATCACCCGCTCGCTAGAAGCGGGATCGTCACATTTGGAGGAACGCGATGGAGTGCTTTTCGAGACGTGGCCTGGCCACGATGCTGACGATGCTCTGCCTCGGCGCCATGCCGGCCGCCCTGATGGCTGCGGAGCCCGACCGGAATGTCCTGGCCGAGCGCGTGACGAAGCTCTCACGCGGCACCCAGTGGAAGCCGGTCTCCGCCGTGCCGATCAACTTCCTGACCCACCACCCGCAGGGCATGGTGAAGATCGGCGACACGCTGTTCGTATCCTCGGTGGAGATCAAGGAGCCGACCAAGCGCTTCCCGCAGCCCGTGGACGGCTACGACCGTGATACGGGCGCGGGCGTCGGGCACCTTTTCAAGCTCGACATGAAGGGCAACCTCATCGCCGACCTCACCCTCGGCGAAGGCACGATCTACCATCCGGGCGGGATCGACTACGACGGGAAGTACATCTGGGTCCCCGTGGCCGAGTACCGGCCGAACAGCCGCTCCATCGTGTATCGGGTCGATCCGGAGACCATGAAGGCCGAGGAGATGTTCCGCTTCTCCGACCATGTCGGCGGCGTGGTGCACAACACCGACGACAAGACCCTGCACGGGGTGAGCTGGGGCTCGCGCCGCTTCTACCGCTGGTCCCTCGACGAGAGCGGCAAGCCAACCAATGCGAGCGAGGCGCCCGAGAAGCTGAGGACGCTCAACACCTCGCATTATCTCGATTACCAGGACTGCAAATATGCCGGAAAAAGCCGCATGCTGTGCTCCGGCGTGACCGAGATGCGCGTGACGCCCGACGCTCCGCTGTTCCGGCTCGGCGGGCTCGATCTCGTCAGTCTCTCCGACGGTCGCCCGATCGCCCAGACCCCGGTGCTGCTCTGGACCGCCGGCGGCATGGATATGACCCACAACCCGGTCTGGATGGAGGCGAGCGATTCCGGGATCCGCGGCTACTTCATGCCGGAGGACGACAAGTCCACGCTCTACATCTACGAGACCGAGGTGAAGTAGCCTTCGCGGAAACCGTCACGCCCGCCTCACCACCGGTTCATGCCACCCTCCACGTCATCACCGGGCTCGTCCCGGTGATCCCGCTCACGAATGGCGCAGAGCCTCTCCCTGTCGAGATGGCCGGGACAGGCCCGGCCATGACGTGAGAGGGACGGGCCATGCCCCTACCCTTCCAGCTCCTCGCGGAGCATCTCGAGCTCGAGCCAGCGCTCCTCGGCCGCGTGCAGGTCGGCCTGGAGCTGCGTGAGCGCGTCCATGGCCTTCTGGAACCGGGCGGGATCGCGGGAATAGAGGTCCGGATCGGCCAGGATCTCGTTGACCCGGACGATCTTGGCTTCGAGCTCGCCCATGCGCTGCGGCAGGGTCCTGAGGTCGTGCTGCTCGTTGAAGGAGAGCCTGCGCTTGGCCTGGGACTGCGCCGCGGCCGCCGGCCGTTCCGCGCTCCTCGCCTTGGCCTGCTTCTCGACCGCGCGGGCCTGAACGCCCTGGCCGCGCTGCGCCACCATGTCGGTGTAGCCGCCCGCATATTCGAGCCAGCGGCCAGCGCCTTCCGACACCAGGACGGAGCTGACCGTGCGGTCGAGGAAGTCGCGGTCGTGGCTGACCAGGATGACGGTGCCGGAATAGTCCTGGATCATCTCCTCCAGGAGATCGAGGGTTTCCAGGTCGAGATCGTTGGTCGGCTCGTCGAGCACCAGGAGATTGGAGGGCTGCGCCAAGGCGCGGGCCAGCATGAGGCGGTTGCGCTCCCCGCCCGAGAGCACGCCCACGGGGGTGCGGGCCTGCTCGGGCGAGAACAGGAAGTCCTTCATGTAGCCGACGACGTGCTTGGTCTGCGTCCCGATGGTGACCGTGTCGCCGCGCCCGCCGGTCAGGGTCTCGGCCACGGTGGCGTCGGGATCGAGGCTCGCGCGGCGCTGGTCGAGGGTGACCATCTGCAGGTTGGAGCCCAGGCGCACCCGGCCCTCGTCGGGCTCCAGGGCGCCGGTGAGCAGGTTGATGAGCGTCGTCTTGCCGGCGCCGTTCGGCCCGATGATGCCGAGGCGATCGCCGCGCAGCACGCGCAGGGACAGGTTCGACACGATGGGACGGTCGCCGTAGGATTTCGCGATGCCCTCCGCCTCGACCACCAGGGTGCCGGACTGCTCGGCCTCGGCGAGGCTCATGGTGACCGTGCCGACGGCCCGGCTGCGGTCGCGGTACTGCTGGCGCATGGCATGGAGATTGCCGAGGCGCCGCACGTTGCGCTTGCGCCGCGCCGTCACCCCGTAGCGCAGCCAGTCCGCCTCTGCCACGAGCTTGCGTCCGAGCTTGTGATGCTCGGCCTCCTCCTGCTCCAGGACTTGGTCGCGCCATTCCTCGAAATGGGCGAAGCCCCGGTCCATGCGGCGGGTGCGGCCCCGGTCGAGCCAGACCGTCGCCTGGGACAGGCTCTCCAGGAAGCGGCGGTCGTGGCTGATGAGCACGAGGGCGGAGCGCAGGCTCTTCAATTCGCCTTCGAGCCATTCGATCACCGGCAGGTCGAGATGGTTCGTGGGCTCGTCGAGGAGCAGGATGTCGGGTTCGGGCGCGAGCACGTGGGCCAGCGCCGCCCGGCGGGCCTCGCCGCCGGAAAGATCGGCGGGCGTTTCCTCGCCGGTCAGCCCGAGCTGCTCCAGCAGGTAGCGGGCCCGGTAGGGATCGTCTCCCGGCCCCAGGCCGGTTTCCACGTAGGCCAGGGTCGTCGGAAAGGCGGAGAGGTCCGGCTCCTGAGCCAGATAGCGCACCGTGGCCCCCGGCTGCACGAACCGCTTGCCGCGGTCCGCCTCGACGAGGCCTGCGGCGATTTTAAGCAGGGTGGACTTGCCCGAGCCGTTGCGGCCGACGAGGCAGGCCCGCTCGCCCGGCGAGACGGACAGCTCGGCGCCCTCGATCAGCGGCGTGCCGCCGAAGGTGAGAGCAATGTCCTGAAGGAGAAGAAGAGGAGGAAGCGCCATTTCCGGTCACCTGACACCTCTTGGTCGCAGATGCAAGTCTGCTAAGAACTCTTACAAGGGTGGACGGTCGTCAAAGTTTGTGCTCCCCTTCCGACATTAAGCTGAGCGTTTGCATGACACTGACGAGGCGTCTGCTTCTTCTTGCCGTGATCTCGGTTCTGCCGGCGATCGTCATCTGGACTTACACGGAAGTCTCTCTGCGCCGCGCCCGAGAAGCGGAGGTGAACGATCTTGCCATCAGGCAGGCGCAGCTGGTGGGCGCCGAGCTCGAGCGGATCTTCGACGGCATCCACAGCCTTCTGCTCGCCATCGACGAAATTCCGTCCATCCGTGCCTTCGATACGCCGACCTGCAGCCCCTATCTGAAGGCCATTCAGGAAAAGGTGCCCTATGTGCTGTCCTTCGTGGCGATGGACATCAGCGGGCACATCCGCTGCCGCCCGACCGGGACGGTCGATACGCAGCATTACTTCGCCGACCGCCCCTATTTCCACCACGCCCTGTCGGAAAAGGGCATGGTGGTGGGCGAGTACACCCCGGTCTTCGAAGAAGGCGCGCTTCCTGCCCAACCCGTCCTGCCGCTCGCCCTGCCGATCTGGAACGACCGCGGCGACGTGGTCGGGGTCCTCGCGGCCGCTCTCGACCTCGGATGGCTGCGCCAGAAGCTGAAGGAGCGCACGGTCCCGGAGGGAGGCTCGCTCACCGTCGCCGACCGGCGCGGCATCGTCATCGTGCAGGATCCCCAGCCGGAGCGCATGCTCGGGAAGCTTCTGCCCCAGGAATACTTGCTCCAGGCCAAGGCGAAGGAGGCCGGGACCGCGGAGACCACCAGCCTCGACGGCATCCGCCGGATCGTCGGCTATCTCCCGCTCACCACTCCCCCGCACGACGTCTCCATCAATGTGGGCCTGTCGACGAAGGCGGCCTTCGCGTCGATCAACCAGGCGGCGAAGCGCGGCTTCATGCTGATCGCGGCCGCGCTCATCCTGGCCCTCTCCCTGTCGGCCCTGCTGAGCCGCGCCTTCATCACCCGGCCGTTCGAACTCGTGACCGACGGCATCCGGGCCTGGCGGCAGGGCGACTACCAGTCTCGCATCGATCTGCCGGGCAAGTCGGGAGAGTTCGGCATCCTGGCGCGGGCGTTCAACGACCTGATGGACGACGTGGCCGAACGGCAGCACGCCCTGCAGGCCAGCGAGGAGCGCGCGCGCCTGGCCCTTGAGGCGGGCCATATGGGCACCTGGTGGTACGATCCCAACAAGGGCGTCGGCGGCTGGTCGACCCAGGCGACCGCCATGCTCGGCTATCCGCATGCCAACGAGACCATGGACCACCAGTACTGGCTGGACATCCTCCATCCCGAGGATCTGGACCGGGTCGTCCAGAGATGGCGCGAGGCCGTTCAGCGCCAGGGCGACTACCAGGACGAGTATCGCATCCGCCGCCCGGACGGCTCCATCCGCTGGATCAACTCCAAGGGCCGGGTGTTCTTCGACATTCAGAAGAAGCCGTTCTACTTCGTCGGAATCTTCCAGGACATCACCGAGCAGAAGCACGCGGAGGAGCAGCAGCGGTTCTTCCTCGACGAGTTGAACCACCGGGTGAAGAATACGCTGACCACCGTGCAGTCGATCGCGTCGCAGACTTTGCGCACGACGGAGACGCCCGCACAGTTCAAGGAAGCCTTCGAGGGAAGGCTTCTGGCCCTGTCGAAGACGCACAACTTGCTGACGCGCAAGTCCTGGCGCGAGGCGGAGCTGCGCGACGTGGCCGAGCAGGAGCTCGCCCCCTACCGCAAGCAGGGCGACGAACGGGTCGTCCTGAACGGCCCGAACGTCCGCCTGCCGGCGCGCTACGCCATCAATCTGGGCCTCGTGCTGCACGAGCTGGTGACGAATGCCGCCAAATACGGGGCGCTCTCGACCAATGCGGGTCGTCTCGACATGAGCTGGTCGATCGTCGAGAACGACGACCGCCCGGACCAGCTGCGCATTCACTGGACGGAGAGCGGCGGGCCGCCGGTCGCGCCGCCGAAGCGCCAGGGCTTCGGCTCGCGCCTGATCCGCCGCAGCATCGAGGGCGAGCTCGGTGGCTACATGGTGCTCAATTTTGCGGAAGGCGGCGTTGCCTACGACATCTCGGTGCCGCTCGCGCACAGCTCGAAATCATCGGACGCGAAGGTGGATTCGACGCTCGTGATCAATCCGGTGCTGCCGTCGTAAATGCGCGCCAGGCAAGGGAGGGAGCATCGGATCCGATCCCAAAAGTGGGTCCACGATTGGGTCCGATGCTCTAGCGCAGCAGCATCGACAACAGACGGTTCATGCGCCCGCCGTAGGGCGGCCGCGTCATGCCGGCGCCGTTGAAGCGGGCCTGGTGGAAGACGGACCGCGCGTGGCTGAAGGTCCTGAACCCCGCCTCGCCGTGATAGGCCCCCATGCCGCTCGCGCCCACGCCGCCGAAGGGAAGCTCCTCCTGCACGCAATGGAGCAGCGTATCGTTGATCGCGACGCCACCGGAGACGGTCCGGGCCAGCACGCGATTCACAAGCGTCCGGTCGCGGCCGAACAGGTAGAGGGCGAGCGGATGCGGCCGGGCCACCATGAAGCGGCAGGCGGCGTCGACGTCATCGTAAGCGATCACCGGCAGGATCGGGCCGAAGATCTCCTCGCCCATGACGAGCGCATCGTCGGGCACGCCGGTCAGCACGACGGGGGCGATCTTGCGCCCGACCGGATCGAAGGTTTCGCCCGCCGGATTGATCTCCTGGATGCCGGCCCCGCGGGCCCGGGCGTCCGCCACGAGACGGTTCAAGCGCGTGTAGTGCCGCTCGCTCACGATGGCCGTGTAGTCGGGATTGCCCGCGAGCGACGGGTAGAGCCGTGAGACCGCCTGGCGATAGGCTGCCACAAAGGCCTCCCGGCTCTCGCGCGGCACGAGCACGTAGTCGGGCGCGATGCAGGTCTGCCCGGCGTTGAACAGCTTGCCCACGGCGATGCGCTCGGCCGCCTTGTCGATAGAGTAATCAGCCAGAACGAGGGCGGGCGACTTGCCGCCGAGCTCGAGCGTGACCGGCACCAGGTTCTCGGCCGCCGCCCGCATGACGTCGCGGCCGACCGCCGTCGAGCCGGTGAAGAGCAGGTGGTCGAGTTTCAATCGCGCAAAGGCCTTCGCCACGTCGGGCCCGCCCTGCACGACCACGACCTCGGCGGGCTCGAACACCTGGCCGACGACCTGCTCCAGCAGAGCGGACGTCCGCGGCGTGATCTCGGACGGCTTGATCATCACGCGATTGCCGGCCGCGAGCGCCCCGGCGAGCGGCGAGAGCGTAAGCTGGACCGGATAGTTCCAGGGGCCGATGATGCCCACCACGCCGAGCGGCTGATGGCGGACGGAGCCCCGGCCGGGCTGGAACATCCAGTCGATCGGCCGCCGCCGCGGCTTCATCCAGGTGCGAAAGTGCTTTCGCGCATGGCGCAGGGCCGCCACGACCGGATAGACGTCCGCGAGCTTCGTTTCGTGGACCGACCTGTGCCCGAAATCCGCCGCGACGGCTGCGGCGAAATCCTCAGCACGGCGGACGAGGGCCTTGGCGAGCGCGTCGAGACCTTCGGCCCGGCGCTCGGGCGTGAGAGGCCCGTGTTCGGCCAGGGCCACTCGCTGCGCCGCCAGGCAGGCCTGCAGTCGGTCTTTCACCGGGTTGGGGACGGCATCATGCACGGTCTCGAGAAGCTCCACTTGATAGGCGTGATGATATGGCGGAGCTGGCGGCATTCTCAACATGGGGCCGGACGGGACGGATTGACGAAGCGGCCGGGATGGCAAGGATGGGCCTGACCCATCCAGCAGGAGCATGATGTTGAGCGGCCCCTCCCCCGTGCTGTCGATCCAGAACCTTTCCGTAGGGCTGCCCGCCCTGGCCGACCGGCAGCACGCGATCAGGGACCTGTCGCTCTCCATAAACCCAGGCGAGACCCTCTGCGTCGTGGGGGAATCCGGCTCCGGCAAGTCGATGACCGCCATGGCGACCATCGGACTCCTGCCGGCGGGCGTCCAGGTCCTATCGGGATCGATTCGGCTCGCGGGCCGCGATCTCCTGGCCCTCGACGAGGCCGGGTGGTGCGACGTGCGCGGCCGCGAGGTCGGCACCGTGTTCCAGGAGCCGATGACATCGCTCAACCCGGTGATGCGGGTGGCCGACCAGATCGCCGAGACGTTCCGCACCCACGGGCTCCTCACCGCGGCCGAGCGCGACCGGCGCGTGCTCGACCTCCTGGCCGAGGTCAACCTGCCGAACCCGGAGCTGATCGCCAAGGCCTATCCGCACGAACTCTCCGGCGGCCAGCGCCAGCGGGTCATGATCGCCATGGCGCTGGCCCTGGAGCCCAAGCTCCTGATCGCCGACGAGCCGACCACGGCCCTCGACGTGACCACCCAGGCCCAGGTCCTCAAGCTCATCGACAACCTGCGCCGCAAGAAAGGCACGGCCGTCCTGTTCATCACTCACGATTTCGGCGTAGTAGCGGAGATCGCCGACCGGGTCGCCGTGCTGCAGCAGGGCGAGCTCGTCGAGCAGGGAACCGCCGAGGAGGTGCTGACCCGCCCACGGCATCCCTACACGAAACGTCTCCTGGCCGCAGTACCCTCGCTGACGCCCCCTGCCCCGAAGCCGCTGGCCGGCCAGCCCATCGTCCTCAAGGTCGACGCCCTGACGAAGACCTATGGCGGGCGCGGCTTCCTGCGGAAGAGCCGCGAGGTCCAGGCCGCCGATGCGGTGAGCTTCGACATCCGCCGCGGCGAGACCCTGGGGCTCGTGGGCGAATCCGGCTCCGGCAAGTCGACGGTGGGGCGCTGCGTCCTGCGCCTGATCGAGCCGGACGGCGGCGCCATCGCGATCGGGGATCTCAGCTTCGGCACCCTGTCCCAGCGCGCTCTGCGCCCGCACAGGCGCCGGATCCAGATGGTGTTCCAGGACCCCTTCGCGTCCCTCAACCCGCGCCGCACCGTCGGGCGCATCATCGCCGAGGGGCCGATCACCCAGGGCGAGGATCCGGCCAGGGCCCTGGACGAAGCCCGGATCCTTCTGGACAAGGTCGGCCTGTCGGCGACGGCCGTCGAGCGCTATCCGCACGAGTTCTCCGGCGGCCAGCGCCAGCGGATCGGCATCGCCAGGGCGCTCGCCATGAAGCCGGACGTCCTGGTGGCCGACGAGGCCGTCTCGGCCCTCGACGTGTCGGTCCAGGCGGAAATTCTCAAGCTGATCCGGGGGCTGCAGGACGAGCTCGGTCTTGCCATTCTCTTCATCACCCACGATCTGCGGGTGGCCGCCCAGATCTGCGACCGCGTGGCAGTCATGCAAAAAGGTCGGATTGTGGAAATGGCCGAAACCGCGCAACTCTTCGCCCATCCGCGCGACGCGTATACGCGCCAGCTCCTGGCCGCAGTGCCGGGCATGAACACAATGATTTAGGGAGACGAAACCCGTGAACGATCAGGTCAGCGCGAGCCTCGCGCCCAACATGGTGTTCCAGAATCTCATCGGCGGGCGCGAGCGCCCCGCCTCGGACGGCCTCACCCTCGACGTGCTCTCGCCGATCGATGGGTCGCTGCTCGCCCGGATCGCCGCCGGAACCACCCAGGACATCGACGAGGCCGTGTCGGCGGCCCGTTCCGCCCTCGAGGGCTCCTGGGGCCGGCTCACCGCGACGGAGCGCGGGCGCCTGCTCATGAAGCTTGCGAGCGCTGTCGAGGCCCATGCGGACGAGCTCGCCATCCTGGAGAGCCGCGACAACGGCAAGCCCCTGCGCCAGTCCCGGGCCGACGCCATCGCACTCGCCCGCTATTTCGAATTCTACGGCAGCGCCGCCGACAAGCTGCACGGGGATGTGATCCCCTATCTCAACACCCATTACATCGGCGTCGAGCGGGTGCCGCACGGGGTGACCGGGCATATCGTGCCGTGGAACTACCCGATGCAGATCTTCGGCCGCTCGGTCGGCGCGGCGCTCGCCGCCGGCAACGCCACCGTGGTGAAGCCCGCCGAGGACGCCTCGCTGACGATCCTGCGCGTGTCGGCGCTCGCCCGCGAGGTCGGCTTCCCGGACGGCGCCCTCAACGTGGTGACGGGCCTCGGCCGCACCGCCGGCGCGGCGCTCGCGGCCCATCCCGGCATCGATTTCCTGTCCTTCACCGGCAGCCCCGAGACCGGCACCGCGGTCCAGACGGCGGCGGCGAAGAACCATGTGGGCGTGACCCTCGAGCTCGGCGGCAAGTCGGCCCAGGTGGTGTTCGACGACGCGGATCTCGAGCGCGCTCTGCCGACCCTCGTCAACGCCATCATCCAGAACGGTGGCCAGACCTGCTCGGCCGGGAGCCGTCTGCTGATCCAGCGCGGCATCTTCCAGGACGTGGTCGACGCGGTGGCGGAACGCTTCCGGAGCCTGCGCGCCGGTCATCCCGAGCGCGAGCCCGATCTGGGCCCGATGATCAACCAGGCCCAGCAGCGCCGCGTCCTCGGTTATCTCGAACGCGGCCGCAATGAGGGACTGAACGTGATCGGCGAAGGCGCGGTGGCGCCCGATGCGCCCGCCGGCGGCTATTACGTGGCCCCGGCCTTCCTGGCCCCGGTGCCGCATGAGAGCCTCCTGTCCCAGGAGGAGGTCTTCGGCCCGGTCCTCGTGGCCACGCCCTTCGACGACGAGGCGGAGGCGATCCGCCTGGCGAACGGCACGCCCTACGGCCTCGCGGCTGGCGTGTGGACCCGCGACGCCATGCGCTCGACCCGCGTCGCCCGCACCATGCGGGCCGGCCAGGTCTTCGTGAACTGCTACGGGGCCGGCGGCGGCATCGAACTGCCCTTCGGCGGCTTCGGCCGCTCGGGCCACGGCCGCGAAAAGGGCTTCGAGGGCCTGATCGGGTTCACCACGACGAAGACGCTCGTGATCGCGCACGGGTAGAGCGGCCACGCTTCGCACCTCCGCCGTCATCACCGGCCTTGTGCCGGTGATCTCGGTCGGTGGAGCGCCGCGCCTCACGAGATCGGGATGGCCGGGACAAGCCCGGCTATGACGTCGTAGGGTGGCACGCCCTAATCACCACTCCCAACTCTCCCCTCGCGGGGACAGAAAAGCACATCGAAAGGGAAGAAACATGAATCGCCTCGAAGGCAAGGTGGCGCTGGTCACGGGCGCCGGGTCCGGTTTCGGTCAGGGCATCGCGGAAACCTTCGCCCGCGAGGGCGCCAAGGTGGCCATCCTCGACATCAACGAGGCGGCGGCCAAGGCGGCCGCGGAGAAGATCGGCGCCAGCGCCATCGGTCTCGCGGCTGATGTTTCGAAGGCCACCGACGTGAACGCTGCCGTCGAGAAGACCGTGGCGGCCTTCGGCAAGCTCGACATCGTGGTCAACAACGCGGGCATCAGCCACCGCAACCGGCCCATGCTGGAGGTCGAGGAGGACGAGTTCGACCGCGTCTTCGCAGTCAACGTGAAGTCGATCTATCTCTTCGCCAAGGCGGCCGTGCCGCTGATGCAGAACCAGGGCAGCGGCGTGATCATCAACGTGGGCTCGACCGCGGGCCTGCGTCCGCGGCCCGGCCTGACCTGGTACAACAGCACCAAGGGCGCCGTGCATACCATGACCAAGTCCATGGCCGTGGAGCTCGCCCCCAGCAGGATCCGCGTCTGCGCGCTCGCTCCCGTGGCCGGCGAGACGCCGCTGCTCGCCACCTTCATGGGCGAGGACACGCCCCAGAAGCGCGAGATGTTCGTCAACTCGATCCCGCTCGGCCGCTTCTCGACCCCGCAGGACATCGCCAACGCGGCGCTCTACCTCGCCTCCAACGAGGCCAGCATGATCACCGGCGTGGTGCTCGAGGTCGACGGCGGGCGCTGCATCTGAGGCAAGCAGCCCCACTGGCGTCATCACCGGCCTTGTGCCGGTGATCCCGATCGATTTGGACGCAGCGCTTCACATCGTCGGGATGGCCGGGACAAGCCCGGCCATGACGTGAAGTCGTTGCATCACCCCTTCTGCCATGCGAAGGGCAGCGGCGCCTCCTTGAACGCGAAGCGGTCGAGATGGGAGGCGACGACGCCTTTCATCCGCTCGAGCGTCTCGCCGTCCTGCGCTTCCACGCTCACCATCAGGGCCTCGGGATCGGCCTTCATGGTCGCGACGGCGGCGGGAAAACGGACGGTGCCCTCGTTCTCGGAGAGCTGAACGTCGAGCTTGTGGCTCCAGTGCTTGCAGAGCTGCTGGAGGTATCGGGCGCCGTTCGCGGTAGGCACCCGGGCGGTCTCTCGAGCCATGGTGTTCAAGCCTTTCATTCCGACTGCGGGCCTGATCAGGCTGGCATATTGCGGATCTCTGGTTCCCGATGCTTAAGCCTCAGTCACGGCGAAGTTAAGTGAAGAATCGGTAATGGACGTCTTCCATCCGGCGCGGTCCTGCGTAAGCTGGTCCCACCGCGACCTGTCGCAGCCCATGACCCGATGGAGTTCAAGCCCTGATGACGAAGCGCCTTCTGACCGCAGCTCTCCTTTTCTCCGTCAGCGTCATCCCGGCCTTTGCGGCCAAGACCTCCCTGGTGGTCGGCATGCCCATCGAGCCTCCGGGCCTCGACCCGACGGTCGCGGCCCCGGTGGCCATCCGCGAGGTCACCTGGGTCAACCTGTATGAGGGCCTCGTGCGCATCGACCGGACCGGCAAGGTCCAGCCGCTCCTGGCCAAGAGCTGGGAGGTCTCGCCGGACGGGCTGACCTACACCTTCCGCCTGCAGGAGGGCGTGAAGTTCCACGACGGTTCGGCCTTCGATTCGGCGGACGTGAAATTCGCCTTCGACCGCGCCCGCGATCCGAAATCGACCAACGCGCAGAAACAGATTTTCGCGCCGATCGCCTCCATCGAGACGCCCGATCCCGCCACGGTGGTGATCAAGCTCAAGGAGACCTCGGGCAACTTCCTCTATTATCTCGGCTGGGGCGATGCGGTGATCGTGGCGCCGGAGACGGCCGCCGGCAACGCAGCGAACCCGGTCGGCACCGGTCCTTTCAAGTTCAAGTCGTGGACACGCGGCGACCGCGTCGAGCTCGTGCGCAACCCCGATTACTGGCAGAAGGACAAGATCAAGCTCGACAGCGTCACCTTCCGCTTCATCAACGACGCGCAGGCCCAGGTCGCGGCGCTCAAGGCCGGCGACGTGGACGCGTTTTCCAATCTCGGGGCCCCGGAGCTCTTCGCAGAGTTCCAGAAGGATGCGCGCTTCAAGGCGGTGGCCGGCAACACCGAGGGCGAGGTCGTGGCCGGCATGAACAACGCCAAGAAGCCGTTCGACGACGTACGCGTGCGGCGCGCCCTCATGCACGCGGTTGATCGCAAGGCCCTCGTGGACGGCGCCTATTCCGGGTTCGGACAGCCGATCGGCAGCTTCTTCTCTCCGAACCAACCGGCCTTCGTGGACACGACGAACGTGATCCCCTACGACGTGGAGAAGGCCAAGGCGCTCCTGAAGGAAGCGGGATACGGCAACGGCCTCTCGATCACCATCAAGTCGCCCCAAATGGCCTATGCCAGCCGCTCGGCCGAGCTGCTCTCCGCCATGATGGCCGAGGTGGGCGTCGACCTGAAGATCATCCCGACCGAGTTCCCGGCGAAGTGGATTGAGGAGGTCTTCAAGAACAAGGATTACGACGTCACCATCGTGGCCCACACGGAGCCGCTCGACATCGATATCTTCGCCCGCGACAACTACTATTTCAATTACAAGAACGACAGGTTCAAAGCCGTTGTGGCGGAAGCCGCCAAGACCACGGATGAGAAGGCGCGCTACGCGAAATACGCGGAAGCGCAGAAGATCCTGGCCGAGGACGTGCCTGCGCTGTTCCTGTTCCAGCTGCCGAAGCTCGGCGTCTGGAACGCCAAGGTGCAGGGCCTGTGGGAGAACTCGCCGATCCCGTCGAACGACGTGACGGAGGTCTCGTGGAGCGAGTGAGACCGGCGCATCGTTTCGCGCCGCCTTGCGTGAATTCACGCTCTGTCATCACCGGCCCCGTGCCGGTGATCCCGATGACGTGAAGCACCGCGCCTCTCCGAACGGCATGGCCGGCTCAGGGCCAGCCATGCCGTTCGGAGGATCCACATCGCCATCGACCACGCCCGTCTCCCTCGTCAGGCAAATGGAGCCGGCGTAGAGTAAACCCATGCTGCGTCTCGTCATCTCGCGCCTTGTCTCGCTGGCCGTCACCCTGCTGGCGGTGTCGCTGGCGATCTTCCTCATTATGGAGGTCCTGCCGGGCGATCCGGCCGCCATCATGCTTGGCACCGCCGCGCGCGAGGACACCCTCGCGGCCCTGCGCCAGGAGCTCGGGCTCGATCAGCCGGCGCTCGTGCGCTACCTGGAATGGATCGGCGGCCTCATGCACGGCGATCTCGGGCAATCGATCACCTACAAGATGCCGGTCTCGACCCTGGTGGCCGAGCGCATGAACGTGACGCTGCCGCTGAGCCTGCTCGCCATCCTCATCTCGACCGCGCTGGCGCTGCCGCTCGGCGTCGCGGCCGCTTCCCGCCGCGACGGGCCGGTGGACCGCGCCGTGCTGGTGTTCAGCCAACTCGGCGTCGCGGTGCCGAACTTCTGGATCGGCCTGCTGTTCATCCTGTTCTTCTCGACCTGGCTCGGCTGGTTCCCGGCCGGCGGCTTTCCCGGCTGGAGCTCGGGGATCTGGCCCGCCTTCCAGGCGCTGCTCCTGCCCGCATTGGCGCTCGCCCTGCCCCAGGCCGCGGTGCTCACGCGCGTGACGCGCTCGGCGACGCTCGAAGTGATCGGCGCCGACTTCGTGCGCACGGCCCGCGCCAAGGGCGTCGACAAGGGCGGGACCCTGCGCCGCCACGTGGTGCCGAACGCGCTCATTCCCGTCACGACGATCCTCGGCCTGCAGCTCTCGTTCTTCTTCGGCGGCGCGATCCTGGTCGAGAACGTGTTCAACCTGCCGGGCCTCGGACGGCTCGCCTATCAGGCGCTCAACCAGCGTGACCTCGTGGTGATCAAGGACATCGTGCTGATCTTTTCCGGACTCGTCATCGTGGTGAACTTCATCGTCGACATCGGCTACGCCCTCCTCGATCCGCGCCTGAGGGGCCGGTCATGAGCCGGCGCGCCCGCATTCCGCTCAATCCGGCCCTCGTGGTCGGCGGTATCCTCACGGCGCTGCTGATCGTCACCGCGCTGGTCTCCCTCGTCTGGACCCCGGAGGTGCCGACGCGCGTGCGCGTCGCCATGCGCCTGAAGGGACCTGGGGAGGTCGGCCTCCTCGGCACGGATCATTTCGGCCGCGACGTCGCCTCGCTGATCATGGCGGGCGCGTGGAATTCGCTCGCCATCGCGTGGCCGGCGGTGCTGCTCGGCGCCGCCATCGGCACGGCCGTCGGCTGCGCGGCGGCGGCCTGGAAGGGGCTGGCCGACGAGATCGCCATGCGCGTCTCCGACGTGGTCTTCGCCTTCCCGGCGGTGCTCTCGGCGATCATGATCGGCGCCCTCGTGGGCTCGGGCCCGCTCGCCGCCATCCTGGCGATCGCCGTGTTCAACGTGCCGGTCTTCGCCCGCGTCACGCGCGGCGTCGCGCTCCAGGTCTGGACCCTGGACTACATCGCGGCCGCCCGCGCCATCGGCAAACATCCGCTGTGCATCACCTGGGAGGACGTGATCCCCAACATCGCGGGCGCGCTCATCGTCCAGGTGACGATCCAGCTCGCCCTCGCGATCCTGACGGAAGCGGGCCTCAGCTATCTCGGCCTCGGTGTGCGCCCGCCGAATCCGAGCTGGGGGCGCATGCTGAGCGATGCGCAGACCTATCTCTCGCAGGCCCCGCACCTCGCCATCGCGCCCGGCATCGCCATCGCGCTGTCGGTGCTCGGCCTGAACCTCCTGGGCGACGGCCTGCGCGATGCCCTCGATCCGACCCTGAAGGGCAGAGGTGTGGCGGCTTAGGCGCGCGGTTCTCCCCTATCCACGGACGTCGTCACCGGCCTTGTGCCGGTGATCCCGATGGATTGATGCGTAGCGCTTTTCCGTACAGGGATGGCCGGGACAAGGCCGGCCATGACAGGGGCGAATGGTTTACGCCGCCTTGCTCATCCCCTCCCGCACCTCGCTGAGGATCTCGTAGGAGCGCAGGCGCTTGGAATGGTCGTAGATCGCGGCCGCGACCATCACCTCGTCGGCGCCGGTCTGCGCGATGAAACCCTCCAGCCCGTCCCGCACCGTCTCACGCGAGCCGACGAAGGAGCAGGACAGCATGTTCATGGCCTGCGCCTTCTCGTGCGGCAGCCAGTAGCTCTCGATGTTGTCGATCGGCGGCTGGAGCTTGCCGCGGGCACCGCGGAACAGGTTGGTGAAGGATTGCTGGGCCGAGGTGAAGAGGTGACGCGCCTCCTCGTCCGTGTCGGCCGCGATCACGTTGACGCCCACCATGGCATAGGGCCGGTCGAGCTGGGCGGAGGGCTGGAAGCGCTCGCGATAGACCTGGAGCGCCTGCATGAGGGCGCCCGGCGCGAAATGCGACGCGAAGGCATAGGGCAAGCCCAGCATGGCCGCGAGCTGCGCGCCGAACAGGCTCGAGCCCAGGATCCAGACCGGCACGTTCGAGCCCGCGCCAGGCACCGCCTGGATGGCTTGGTCGGGCTGGACGGGGCCGAGCAGCGCCTGCAGCTCGAGCACGTCCTGCGGGAAGGTGTCGGCCGCGCTCGGATCGCGGCGCAGGGCCCTCAGGGTGCGCTGGTCGGTGCCGGGCGCACGGCCGACCCCGAGGTCGATCCGGTCCGGGAACAGGGCGTCGAGCGTGCCGAACTGCTCGGCGATCACAAGGGGTGAGTGGTTCGGCAGCATGATGCCTCCCGAGCCGATCCGCATGGTCTTCGTGCCGCCCGCCACATGGGCGATCACCACGCTGGTCGCCGCGCTGGCGATGCCCACCATGTTGTGGTGCTCGGCGAGCCAGTAGCGGTTGTAGCCCCACGCTTCCGCGTGCTGCGCCAGGTCGAGCGTGTTGCGCAGGGCGTCGGACGGCGTGGAGCCTTCGGGGACGGGCGCGAGATCGAGAACGGAAAAGGGAGGCATGGACGGGCTTTCTGGTGCGGTTCAAGGCCGAACGAGGGTTGCCATGAGATCATCATTCCGGGCCCCGGATGCAACCCGCAAAGCCCCCCGCCCGGAACACCCCTGCCCTGCAAACGAAAAACCCGGCGCCTGGGACGCCGGGTTTCGCGATGACGGGAGCGATGCTCTAGCCGCGGGTGCGGGCGCGGATCATGTAGGTGTCGAAGGCGTACTCGGCCACCTGGAACCAGAGATACTCCTCGTTGCGGAAGGCGCGCAGCGAATCGATCAGCTTCTTGAAATCCGCGTTCTGCGCGGAGATCTCCGCATAGACCTCGTTGGTCGCCTTGTAGGCGGCATCGAGGATCTCGGGCGAGAACGGACGCAGCTGCGCGCCGGCGCCCACGAGGCTGCGCAGGGCGGCCGGGTTCTTGGCGTCGTACTTGGCCAGCATGTCCATGTTGGCCGCCATGCAGCCCGCCTGCAGGATCGCCTGATAGTTCTTCGGGAGCGATTCCCACTTGCCCTTGTTGAACAGGAAGTGGAGCGTCAGGCCGCCTTCCCAGAAGCCCGGATAATAGTAGTACGGGGCGACCTTCTGGAAGCCGAGCTTCTCGTCGTCGTAGGGGCCGATCCACTCGGCGGCGTCGATGGTGCCGCGCTCCAGCGACGGGTAGATGTCGCCGCCGGCCACCTGCTGCGGAATGACGCCGAGCTTCGACATCACCTGACCGGCGATGCCGGCGATGCGCATCTTGAGGCCCTGCAGGTCGGCGACGGTCTTGATCTCCTTGCGGAACCAGCCGCCCATCTGGGTGCCCGTGTTGCCGCCCGGAAGAGCATAGAGGTTGTGCTTGGCCATGAACTCGTTCACGAGGCCGATGCCGCCGCCGTGGTACTGCCAGGCATTGAGCTGGCGGGCGTTGAGCGTGAACGGCACGGCTGCGGCGGCCGCGAAGGTCGGATCCTTGCCGACATAGTAATAGGCGGCCGTGTGGGCCATCTCGACCGTTCCGGCGGACACCGCATCGGCAGCCTGGAACGTCCCGACGATTTCACCGGCTGAGAACGGCTGGATCTGGAACTTGCCTTCCGTCGCCTCGGACACGTACTTGGCCAGGAAATCCGCCCCGCCATAGATGGTGTCGAGGGATTTCGGGAAGCCCGAGGTCAGACGCCAGCGAATCTCCGGGTTGGACTGGGCGATGGCGGGCTTGGCGACGGCGCCTGCGGCGAGGCCGGCACCGGCGGTAGCGAGAAAATTACGGCGTTTCATAGGTGCCTACTCCAGTTCGAGGGCATGTCGCGCATTGAGGAAGGCTCGGTAACAGGCGATGGTTGCCCTTGAGTAAATTAGACGAAAGACTCGGCTCCTCGTCGGTTCATTCCGGCAACCGGCTTCATATCCCGACTGTTCCCAGCTCCTTCGGTCCGCCAAATCATTGATTGGCCATGGGTGTAGCTTCGCAGGACGAACCGCGCCTGACCGAACCGCTCCTGTCGCCGCCCGAGGAGCATGATTTTGGCGCAGCCCACCCCTGCCAAGCTTGCATGCGGAGAGCGTGAAATCGTTGCAATCAAGCCATTTGCGCCACCTCTCCGGGCAAGACGCAACAATGATATAAAGTAGATGAACATTGTCATCGCGGCGGAAAATAACGCTAGGAAGTAAAGTATGTGAATCGTGTAGCATTTACTTTTGTGAGCAGCAGTATTACATAAAATACCTCTTACGAGTCAGAGGATTACTTGCTTCAGGTCACAGATTTGCCACAGTCGGCCACTGAGTTTTACCTGAGCAAGGGGAAGAGCCAATGTGCTCTTATAGGCCGATGAAGAAGACGCTTATTTTGCTTGGAGCCACCATCGTCACGAACGGGATGATGTTCAGCGGGGCTGAGGCCCGGTTGGTCCGCTACGAGATCAACGGGAAGCAGTATTCCTACAGCACCAACAACATCGCCCAGACGGCCGAGGCCCGGAAGCGGATCGCGGCCGCGAAGGCGGCGGAAGCCGCCAAGGCGAAGGCCGAGACGGAAAAGGCCCGAAACCCTCTCGCGGCGGCTTTCGGCTCGACGACGCAGAAGGAAGCCAAGGCGACGGAGGAGCGGCTTCAGCAGATCCTGTCGGGCCCGACGGAGTACATGGCTGTGTCTCCGCCCGCTCCCGACCGCACCGCCGAGGCTGCCAGGAAGCCCCAGGAGAAGCTTCAGGAGAAGCTGGCGCGGCCCGCCCCTGAAACAAGGCCCGCTCAGAAGCCCGTCACCGTCGTCCGCGCGCCGGCCAAGCCGGTGCTCGCATCCGCCGTCGCGGCCTCCCTGGTCATTGCTGAACCGATCAGTCCGCAGCGTCAGACGAAGGTGAAGTCCGTCTCCTTCGATATGCAGACCGGCATCAAGACGACGATCATGAACGACGGCACGATCGAGGAGGAGCCGTTCGACAGCAGCGCCCTCGCCGTGCTGGCTCCGGAAGCGGGGAAGATGCACAGCCTGACGGCTTTCGTAAACCAGTTGCGCAGGACCGCGCCCGAGGAAACGACGGGCTCGATCCAGACCAGCGTGGCGGACCCGGATGACGGATCTCTGATCAGGCACCGCTAGCGCATCGAGCAGGCCTTCGTGTTCCCCTCCCGGCGATGCGACAGCCATGAGAAGAAGTGTCGGACCCAAGGGCGAACCCGTCTTCGGGCCCGATGCTCTCGACGTCTGAAACCGCCTCAGCCGAGGCTCGCCGTCACGCCGGGCTCCAGAATCGTCAGCCGCGCCCGCCGGCAGTCGATTTCGGCCATGGCGCCGTAAGGCAGCGTGGCGATCGGGTCGGTATGGCCGAAATCGCACTCGGCCAGGACCGGCAGGTGCTCCAGTCCCGCTTCGGCGAGTGCGCGCAGGACTGCCGCCTCCTGCGCCGCCCTGTATGCCTGGTCCGTCTGGCCGCCCGGCCGTCCGAGCAGGATCCCGGCGAGGCGCGGCAGGATCCCCTGGGCGGTGAAATTGCGCAGCCAGCGCACGACGCCGGCGGCCGGCGGCGCCTCCTCCGATGTCTCGTAGAAGAGCATCGCCCCGTCCCAGTAATCGACGGGCGGCCACCAGTCCGAGCCCTTCAGCATCTCGAGAACCTCGGCGCATCCGCCCAGAAGAGGCCCGCGCGCGAAGCCGGTTCCCTGCAGGATGCGGGGTCCGGTCGAGGGCTGGAGCGTTCTGCGGCGCGTCTGGTTCGTCGGATCCTTCCAGGGCAGATGCTCGACGGTCCAGCCGTCGCGGTTCGGCGGGATTTCGCCGATGGGATCCGACTGAAAGACGGCCCTTCGCAGGCACTGTTCCGCGAAAGCGTGCATGCCGCCGTTTTCCGCAAATCCTGCCATGACCGTCGGACCATAGAACGAGCCGAGGCCGGCCTTGAGGCAGCCGAAATGCAGCACCGTTGGGTCCGAATAGCCGAGAAAGACCTTTGGATTATCCGCGATCACGGTGAGATCGACATGCGGGATGAGCCGGATCGCATCGTCCCCGCCGATGCTCGCGATGACGCCCCGAATCGACGGATCCGCGAAGGCCGAATGGATGTCCTCGGCGCGGGCCTCGGGATTCCGGTCGAGCCATGCGGCGTCGCGGCGGGCATGGGGCATGTCGACGGGCTCCAACCCGAAGACTTCGGACAGAACCCGTTTGCCGGCGTCATGGCGATGCGGAAAAACCGCCGGACCGCCCCAGCTCGTGGACACGACGGCCACACGATCGCCGGCCCTGAGAGCCTGCGGTTTCACCAGAGGTCTTCGCCACCATCGACCGGACATCACGCCTCCTTCCAACGCCGTGCCGGCATGATGGTCGCAGATCGACGGACCAAAGAAAACGGCGCCGCTTGCGCGGCGCCGTCCGTGAGCTTTCGATGACCTAAAGCATCGGACACAGAAGCAGGACCCTTTTCCCCGACGCGGCCCTCTGGGGCCGCACGATGCGCTAGCGCTTAGAAGTCCATGCCGCCGGCCGGCATCGCGGGCGCGGCTTCCTTCTTGGGCTTCTCGGCGATCATCGCCTCGGTGGTGATGAGGAGACCTGCGACGGACGCGGCATCCTCGAGCGCGACGCGCACGACCTTCGCCGGATCGATGATGCCGAGCTTGTAGAGGTCGCCGTATTCACCGGTCTGGGCATTCCAGCCGGCAGAGTAGCCCGTCGCCTCCGCCACCTTGCCGACGATGACGGAGCCGTCCTCGCCCGCGTTCAGGGCGATCTGGCGCGCCGGCGCCTGCAGGGCGCGGCGTACGATCTCGACACCGGTCTTCTGATCGTCGTTGGCCGGCTTCACGCCGTCCAGCCCCTTGAGGGCCCGCAGCAGGGCCACGCCGCCGCCTGGCAGGATGCCCTCCTCGACGGCCGCTTTCGTGGCGTGCATGGCATCGTCGACGCGGTCCTTCTTCTCCTTCACCTCGACCTCGGTCGCGCCGCCGACGCGGATCACCGC
>NZ_JAGPUP010000490.1:0-27926 GCF_018069605.1 Microvirga sp. HBU67558
GGCCGGAGTGGCGCCGGCCCTGCCCCAGAACCACCGAGAGGACAGGAGAGGCCATGCATGCACTCCCCCAACCAAACCCATCGAGATGCGGGGGGAAATCACTGCCGCACCACATCGATTCCATCGTAACAGTGTGGCAGTTGCAAAGTTGCAACTAGGCCAGATGGTCTAGGCTGCTCGGCTGACTAGAAACTTAGCAGAAACTCGGATTGTATGAGCCTGTAGAAGATTTTAACGTCTGGTCGCAGGAGCCACGATGTTCGTGATAGTTTGTGCAGCGTACGCTGGAGGGGCGCTTGCTCTGGCCGCACTTTGGTCCTACGGCTGGCTCATCGCGTTCGCTGTCGCTCCCCTGGCGGGCAGCGGCGCAGCATTCATCGCACTGTTGCTGATGGGCTTGGGGCAGAGAAGCATGCCCAGTGACCATCATTCGGTTGTCACGGTTCCAAGTGTCGGCGTTTTGACGAAGCCGTAAGTAATAGCTTAGGTCCTGCGTTGCAGAACCAGGCGTTTGACGCTCATCGCGAATCCAGTGGATTGCTGTTGCTCCTGGATCACTACCCCTTTTGAGCCATTTGAATTAGCCCCTCCCCAAAGGTAAAGAAAGCCTTATAAGACGTTGAAGCCTTCGTCTGTGGGTGACGAAAGGCTGGGGGCAGCATAATGCATTTGCCAGAAGCGGTCGAAGCTCTCGACCCTGCATTTCGTAGACAGCTTGATTCAGAGCTCCGCGTGAAAACGACCTCTGGGCGTATTTCGTCCCACGGATTCGCCGCAACGCTGATGTTGATGGATATCGTGGCTATAGCATTGGCCGGGATCGCACCAGCAGTGCTTTACGACGGCATTCAGTTCGCGATGCTGGGGCATCTCGTTGCCGTCGTTGCCGGGGGAGTGCTCGTGTTTCTGCTGGCTGCCCATGCGTTAAGTGCTTATAGGGCAGCGCACATCTTTGAGTGGCCGCAGATTATTCCGCGGGCGGTCATATCCATCCTCCTGACGTTCTTCGTCCTCATGGTTCTCGGGATAGCCACGAAGACGTCCGATCACTATTCGCGCGTATGGTTCTTCTCATGGATTTCGCTGTCTCTTGCGCTGACAGTGGTATTGCGCGCTGTCGTTCTCGCGTTGGTTGAAGCAAGGCTCGCACGCGGAGCCTGCTTGCAGCGGGCATTGATCGTTTCCTGTGGAGACAGCCCTCTGACAGGGGACCAGTTGAGTTTAGAAACGAAGAACCGCGTCCGCGCGATTGGTACGATCAGTGCCGACAACTTAGATGTGATGCCGGATCTGGCGCCTTACCTGCGTCAGTTGAATCCAGAGGTCGTGGTTCTCAGCCTTCCATGGTCGCAAGCTCATGTGGCCATGAACAAGCTAAAGGCGCTCTCACAGCACGCAGCCGAAGTGCTAATCTTGCCCCACTCAGGCAACGGCCTGCAGCAAATGCTCAGATTGCGTCATCTCGGCGGCAGAACGTTGTTGCAGGTAGCGGAGCCGCCGATTGCAGAATGGGATAGATTTGCGAAGCGGGTCGAGGATGTCGTCATAGCGAGTACTGCTCTTTTCCTGCTGGCTCCCTTCCTGCTGCTGGTTGCTCTTGCCATCAAACTCGACAGTCGGGGCCCTATTCTCTTCAAGCAGAAGAGAGAAGGTTTCAACGGCAGCCTCATTGACGTGTTGAAGTTTCGATCGATGTATGTCGAAGGGACCGATCTGCATGCTTCCCGTCAGACCAGCAAGGATGATCCCCGGGTCACTCGCATCGGCCGCCTCATCCGCCGCAGCAGCCTTGATGAACTGCCGCAGTTCTGGAATGTGCTGACCGGACAAATGTCCGTGGTTGGTCCACGCCCACATGCTTTGCAGACCTCGGCCGAGGGGCAGGTTCTTGGCTCGATCGTTGAAGAGTACGCGGCTCGTCATCGCGTGAAGCCAGGCATTACCGGTTGGGCGCAAGTCAATGGCGCCCGTGGCGAGTTAAACTCACGGGAGCAGGTCAAGAGGCGAGTGGATCTCGATCTGTACTACATCGAGAATTGGTCGGTGCTTTTTGACTTGAAGATCATTCTGATGACGGCCTTACGGGTCTTCCATGATCCACATGCCTACTAGAGCATCTCCGTAAACGTCGCGGACCAAGCCTGGACGTGCAGACATTGAACCCAGCGGGGCTTGGCTCCAGATCTGCGGTGATCGTTCTGCGTGCCGGAAATCTACCCTCCATCACGTCATGGTCGATTCATGAGGCTCCCTCGAGCTGCTTGGATCGGATCATTTTGCATGTCCGCATTACGCGACTGTTGCATTCAGGTCAGATCCCTTCGTCGGGGACGAGATCGATGTTCTCGACCTGCCGGTAATTCATAGATAAATCGGTTTCACCAAGTGGTGGCGGTGCCACGTTGCACCGCGCATCCGGTCTCGTACCACCTGCAGTCTGAGCAGATGGGCTCCTGAACGCGGGTGACACATGTTGTCAATCGAAGGCATTTTTGTCCGTCGACACGTTAACCATGAGTGGCAGAACTCAAGTCATCGACGGAGTATGAGCACAAGCTGGCCTAAGCTGTTTGTCGTAGGCCGCTGAGCGAGAGCGATGCCCTGCTCTATGATCGCGATACGATGTCTAGTCCATTCGTTCGGTCCGAGGTCAGGTTCTAGACCGTCAAGCTGAATAGACCAAATTCCCAGCCCTGCCCATCAATAGGCCCAAGCACCCCAACCGGTCAGTGGGCACATGGAACTCGGAATTAATCTGCTCGGCGCAATACAAGACGGACGCTTTTATGCGCCCACAGTCGAGCACCTTGACTACTTCGCTGCCAAAGGCTTCCAGCAGGTCAGGCTGCCGATCGACTGGGAGAAGGTCCAGCCGAGTTTGAACGGTGAACTCGATCAAGGATATCTTTCTGAGATACTCAAGACGGTGACCTATGCTCAGAAAATTGGGCTCAAGGTCATCGTCGACGTGCACAACTACGGTGCCTACAACGGACAACTCATCGGAACTGGATCAGTCACGGTTGCCGCATTCGCCAATCTGTGGGGCAAGCTCGCGGAGGCCTTGTGCGACTACGATAACGTTGTCTTCGGTCTCATGAACGAGCCTCAGCTCCCACGGGCAGCCGATTGGCTGGTTGCCGTGAATGCCGCCATTGATGAGATCCGCGATGCTGGAGCCACGCAAGAGATCCTCGTGTCCGGCAGTTACTGGGACACGGCCGATCGTTGGACGACAACCGACAACGCCAAGGTAATCGGTTCGCCGGGAGCCGTGATCGACCCACTCTCGAAAGTGATGTTCGAGGTGCATCAATACCTCGACGACACCTCGGGCCAGAACGCATGGGTCGTCTCGGAGACTATTGGTGTTGAGCGCCTTCAGGCCATCACGAATTGGGCTCGAACCACCGGAGCCAAGCTCTATCTGGGCGAGTTCGGCGTGGCAGCAAACTCGATGTCCCTCACCGCGCTCGACAACATGCTGAAATTCCTCGATGGGAACCAGGATGTCTGGAAGGGGGCAGCATACTGGGCTGCAGGAGGGCTGCCGGAGGGCTACATCTTCGCGGCAACGCCCGATCTCGGGATCCTAGACGTTGCACAAATGGATGTGCTCGAAAACTACACCGGCCTGAAGACGATCCGTACGACGCTGGCTGACGGCAACACTCAGGTGGAGACGATCAGCGACAATAGCCTCGCTCCCCGCATCATCGACATTCTCGACCAGGACGGGGATCTCATTTCCCGAACCATTAGGGATGCCCAGTCGCATCCGCAGCGCGAGATCTCTCGCAAAGCAAACGGCACTTGGGTGCTAACGACCTATGACACTTTCGGAGCTCGTGTCGAGAGCACGCAGACATACAATGCTGACTATCAGCGCATCCAGGAGATCGTATGGTCCGACGATGGCTCGAGGGTTGAGAAGTTCTTCCCGGGAGGCGTTCACGATTCTGCGTTGGAAACGAGCTACTCTGCAGCAGGCGAGCTAACCCAAGTTGTTAAGAATGATGCGTCCGGACACCTTCTGCTCAGTTACCAGAATGGGGCACTTATTCGAACCGAGCACTACACCTTGAAATGGCGCCTTGAAATGCGCACGACGTTCGACTCACAAGGTTCTGTCGCCTCGGTTCAGATCCAATATGAGGACGGGCGGAATACGATCGACACGTACAATACGAAGTCTGGTCTGGTTGCCAATCGGGCCGAGTTCAGTGCCTCATGGGCGCTGATCTCGTGGACTGCTTTCAACGCTGGCAGCCAGCCGTCCAAGATCTACCAAGTTCAGCTGCCGGATGTGCAGAAAATCATCGATAGTCTCTTACAGGCTCCGAACGGATCTCCCTCAAGCACCGGTGGCACTGCCACTGACAGCTCTGGCGGCGAGACGATTATCCAAGGGCCAACAGACAACTACCCTGTCGTGACCGATCCGAGAGGTCTCGAAAGCGTCGTAAATTTCGTCGACTCCATCCCTATGAAGGCAGTCACCGGCGACACTAACGTTTGGGGCACAGTAGGGAACGACACCCTCAATGGAACCATGGGGAACGACACTCTGTGGGCTCGATCCGGGAATGATCGCCTCAACGGAGGTGCAGGGAATGACCAACTGAGGGGCGAGCTTGGAAACGATCGTCTCACTGGCGGAGGTGGAGCAGACGTATTCGTCTTCAATTCAAAGCCAAACGCGGCCAAGAACAGAGATATTGTAACCGATTTCAAGGCGTCCGATGACGCCATTTGGCTCGACAACAAGGTGTTCACTAAATTGGGCAAAGGCACCGAAGCCAAGCCGACGCAGCTGAAGAAGGATAATTTTGCCCTCGGTACAAAAGCCAAGGATAAGAACGACTACATCGTCTACGACACCAAAAAGGGCGTGCTCTACTACGATGCAGACGGTTCAGAGTCCCACTACAAGCCTGTTGAGATTGCTACGTTTTCGAAGCATCCTGCCATGTCGTACAAAGACTTTTTCGTCATCTAAGGGCTGATCGTGACTGTCGCGACCGGTTATCCGCTCAAGTTCAATTAATGCGCGTTGATGCGGCCTGCGCGACAGGAGACTATGACTTGGGATAACTACGTGCAGCGTGCCGATCCACGCCGGAGAGTCCCAGACGTTCACTGGCAGGCTCGCCCGTCAGCAGGCACTCCGGCACGGAGCATCGAACGTCAATGGCCTGGCATCATCGGATAGCGCCCGAGGCGCACCTCGCCGACAACGCTGATGCTGCTGATCTGGAAGACAGAACTCGCGATGTCTCGTCCGGGAGGTAGCCTCAAGAGCTTGGAGCCCTGCCTCGGCGGCATAGCAAGCCAAAGGCATTTCTCTGTCGAACCTCTCGGATATCGAGAGGTCATCAGCAGGGTCGGGGTTACGATTTGGGCAACCGATGAGTGATACCTTGGGGGATCTAAGATCACCCGACTGGCCTGGCTGGGCCACCGAATGCGACAACCCTGCGACAGACTGCTGCCACGGGCTTTCGCTCTCAACCTGTTTGGTCACCAAAGAGGGCGTCGACCGCCTGTCGGGCCATTTACCCTAGCCAAGTTCACGGACGGCATCGTCGCGCACGCCCTTTCTAAATCGCAACAGTAAACTTCTGACTCCCAAGTCGAAATACATGGCGAGCCCGACGACACTGCAGCCTGCAACGACGGCTGCTGCAAAGGCCTGCCAGAAGGTCATGGAAACGAACCCGACAATGGCATAGCACACGAGCATACAGAGTGCGGCGGGGGCAATCCTCGCGAGCGTACGGACACTGATGCGAGTTGCAAACGCCAGAAGCGCTGCGTCAACTCCCACACGAAGCGTCCAGGCCACGGCTGCGCCCATGAGTCCGAATGCCGAAGAAAGAAACCAAAGAATACCGATAAACGGGATGATCTCAAGGAGATGAAACTTCGCAGTAAGATCCGGCCGGCCTTGGGCCTGAAGCAGGCTGAAGGGAATGAACGCTAGACCGTTGATCCAGCCCCCGATGAGAAGAACCTGAGCGATCGGACCTGCTATGTCGCCGAAAGGTTGGCTGATCCAAAGAGAGATAAAGGGCTTTGCGAGGATGATTGCCGGAGCGCACAGAGCCGCGTAGCCGAACGACAGGGTGACAAGAGAGGCTTCAGAGACAGCTTTCGATTCCGACGGGTTGAGCCGGGACATTCGCGGGAACAAGGTTCGCGACAACGCCGCCGCAAAGAGCTGGCTCCTCATCACCAGGTTCATGGGGATCGCATAATACGTAATGGCAGCAACGCCCAGATTGGAGCCGATCACGAATTGATCCAGAGATTGTAGGATGGGGCTTGCGACGCTTGAGATGGTGACCCAGCCCCCGTAGCCCAGCAACTGGCGGCTGGTAGCCTTATGGAACCTGATCGACGTCCAAGGTCCATTGAAGAGCGCGACGTATGCGAGAATCAGCAGCACGCCGAAGGCTCGAGACAGCACGGCGGCCGGAATGACGATTGTCAGTTCAGGACCAAGCAGCACCGCACAGACCACGGGAGCAACCTGTCCTATCGTCGTGCTTATGACCTGGAGAACGTTCGCCGCCGCGAACCTTTCACGGGCTTCAAGGGTTCCGACCGCAACGCCAGAAACGAGAGCCAATGGAAGCAGGATAGCCACCCAGGGCAGAGAGCCCGATATCTCAGGCTTGAGTTCCGCAGGAACCGATACGATCGTCTCTAGCAAAAAAGCGCCTGACACGTAGAGAATAACGCTGCCTATGCAACCAAGAACCAGGTTCAGGATCAAAGAGGTTGCAACGACCCGAGTGCGCTCTTCGTCCGACGAATGGCTGAGTTGCGACAGCAGGTTTGTCGATGCTCGTGAAAGGCCGAGATCAAGGAAGCCGAAGTAGCCCAACAGCAGCCAGACAATCGAAATGATACCGTAGCGTGCATCACCAACTTGGTGAACATAGATAGGTACGATTATAAGCGAAACGACGAGAGTGAAGACGTTCCCAGCCGAATTGATTACAAAATGTTTGCTGATCCCCTTCTGCATCATCGAATATTGCTCACTTTGGGATAATTTTTCGATCAATGCTGGGGCGCATAGCCGAAAATGATTGCGGCTTGTAATGTCAAGTTCGAAGACTACGCGGCTCTTCAGAGGTCAAGGCTGCAGGATAAGCTGAATAGATGGCTTCGATGTATCATTCATCAGCAGCAGACTTATTTGAAGCATGTTCGACCTCGGCAGTGCTACTGTTGATGAACCAGGCTCTTTATCCAAGGGGCCAGTTGGGCGTCTCACCGATCAGCTATCTGTAGTTTGAGGCCATACTATAAGCTGCCAACCTACTACGGCTTTCCGCGGAATCTTCAAGCCAATGATCAATCAAATCCGCCCACTTCAACGGAATCTGAAGCCGTTCCCAAGAGGCAAGGCCACCTTCCGATACTTTATTATATAGGCTTGGATTGTCGAGTAAGCGTCTTATTTGGGCAGCCAAGTCATCAGCCTGTCCAGCTTTGAATAACAATCCGCTTTCCTCATTGATAACATTTCCGACGAACATCGGGTGATCGGAAGCGACAAGAGGGGTTCGGGAGCAGAACGCCTCGTAAATCGTCAGTGGCATACCCTCTGGGAAATCATAACGGCTGGGCACAACAACAACATCCGCCCGCGCCATAAGCGGTACGACTTCAGAATTCATTACCGGACCTACCTGGTTAACAACCCCAGTCAGTCCATTTTTTGAGATCAACTCTGAAATTCTCCCCGCATCCAGCTTGCCGACCAGATCAACCTGAAGAGATCCTACCTCCTTGTGAAGAAGCTTAGCTGCAACGATGAGGTCATCAACACCCTTTTCGGCAGACATTGCTCCAACATATAGAATGCGAGGCTGCTTTGAAGCCTGAAGCTTGGCCGCCCTCGTCCTTGGCGTGTCAAATGCAGGAAAATCCCATGGGAGAACTTTGTTCGATGAGACGCCTCCCTTTACAAGCTGTTCAGCAGCACGATGGCCGTGATTTGCTACCCAGTCGAAGACGCGGGACCTGAGGAACATCGACAGGATGGCCTGGCTTGCACGACCTTTCAGTGATGTTTCATTGAATGAATCGGCAAGGAGCACGAGTGTGCGACAGCGTTTCCGAACAGCCCACCAAAGAACCGGTCGTATCGGCGAACGCAGAATTAGGAGATCAGGTGCTGTGCTGTCGACGATTTGAGCAATCCGTTGACCATCGAATCCGTTGGTGAATCCTGCTCCGATAGCCCTTGCCCCGCTGGGCAACACAACATCATATGCCTCATCGGTAAATCCGGTGATGATTGTAACGGCATCGAGGCGTTGAGTAAGCTTCTCGACATATTCTACTGTGTACCTTTGCCCGCGGTAGGTCTCAGGCCCTCCACGCGACAGGCGCTCAGATGCCTCTCGAAAGTCTCCGGCGTACTGAACGATTGTCAGTCGTGTCCCTTGTCTCGGCATCGATTGCTCCAATCACCCTATGATGATTAGTTCTAAGGTGTTTTACGTGTTGTTTCTCTTGGTGACGCCGGTAGACGCGGCGTCACATTCCAGTACCCTGCAGTCTACGATCAGGCCCTAGGTTGGAACGCCTGTGATGTGGCCCCTTCTTGCACTCTGGTCGTAGCGGCCAGTGTCCAACTCGGAATAGTGCTCGGGCTGCTGTCTACTGAGATCCTGAAGACCGGTGGCGTGACCTTGGATACGACGAGCTCCAATGTTTCTGCTCAAGAAGAAAACACTCAGAGACAGGAAGATGCTGACCAATGTACCGCCAGCGAGAAAAACTGGAGGGTTCGGAAATGCAGGAGCAAGTGGAACAGTTGCCGCCTGGAGAATCTGAGCGCTCGAGAATGCCTCATTCGACCGCCAAGCGCTGTTGATCTGTGCTTCGCCGGCTCGCTTTGACAGATTGTCTATATATCCCTCGGCCTGAGTAACCGATCGGCGCAGCGAATTGAACTTGGCTTCTGATTCCGCGAGCTTCGCCAACTCACCGTCGAGCCGCCGCAGATCCTCGGCATGCCTTGCCTCGATAGCCTTGAAGCCGGCAAGTTCGGTGTTCGCCTCCACAAGCTTGGCGGCGGCATCCTGGTAGATCTTGATATTCAGTAGTGGCGGGTCGCTGGCCAAGGGATTGTCGCGGCTCGTGCCTTTATCCGCGGTCGGACCATTCGTTTCGCCAAAGATCTCCGGAGGCAGCGTCGTCCGGCTTCGCAGTGCGAAAATCTGCCGCTTCAACGAATCGAGTGCACTTTCAGCTCTCGCGATGCGCATGGCATTATCGGCAATTTCCTTCGCCGCGTGAGCCCGCGCTTCGAGCAGGAGATTGCGCTGAACCGCCGCGTCAAAAACGCCGGTTTCTCGGCTGAATTTTTCTAACGCAACATTCGCCTCTCGCAAGTCACGGTTGAATCGCGCCTCCTGTGCCTTGAAGAAGTCTACGTCACCCTGATTGCTATACAGCGCCGAGCGCCTCGCCAGGAACTCGGCTGCAAGCGCATTGGCGAACTTCGCCGCAAGGATCGGCTCCTTATGTCTGAACGCGATCTTCAGGATGAAGGTGTTCGGTTCGACGCTCAGCTTGAGGTTCGCAACCGCAGCCGCATACTCCCGATCCTCAAGAGCTGGTTGGCGGCGGTAGGTTTGGCTGTCAACCGTGTCGCCCGCTGGTTCGGTCTGTGCTGTTTCCGAAGGGGAGAGGAGTTCGGGATACAGGCGAACAGGGAGCATCGCGGCGAGGGCCTTGCGGACGACATCCTCGGATCCTGCGATGCTGAGTTGTGTCTTCAGAACCTGGTCATAAGTGATGAGTTCGTTTCCGGCACGTTGCGCCTCGGAACTCGCGAAAGCTTGCGTCCCTCGACTAGCATCCACCATGATCCAAGTGGCTGCCTCAAAACGCCTCGACGGCAGAAACGAAAGAGCGGCGGCCAACCCTAGAGGAAGAATGAACGCGGTGAGGATCGCGAATCCCCAAGCCAGGCGCCTAAAGGTCCGGGACGGACTACTTCTCATCTCTCAGCCCCTCATCGTATTACAAACTGCGGACCGACAGCATCTGCTCATCGAAACCCTCAAGGAGGCAGAGGAGCAGCGAGCTGGCGCGTTATATCAAAGCATATCTGCGGAGCCGCCCTGGCGCCGGACCGTCATAGGATTGCATTAGACAAGGGATGGCAGGTGCGCAAGAAGCCAAGGCACCTGGGCATCAATAATTCATTGGATTCAGGCCTGGGTGCGACATCAAACAGCAACGAGGAGCATGGTCGGAGGGCTCGGAGTTCTTTGAGGGCATGGAGATCTGAGATCTTCAATACTACGGCATCGAAAGAGTAGGCTACATAAAGCCCTCGGCCAAGCGGATCTCCCTGACGGTTAAGCTAACCGTATTCGGCTGAACACCGATGCTTCGACCCTTGCGCCATTATTTGATCTTGCAGTAAGGGTTGCGAATGACCATGCCTTCGAGCCAGCCACCACAAGCCAGTGCAAATGTCGTCGCCGATCACCAAGGCGCGGCTGTCGCGGAGAAGGGGGGCAACACCAGTAAATTCGGAGGCATTGAGGTCTGCCGAGGGGTCGCGGCCATTTGGGTTGTGCTCGCCCACGCCACCGCGATCATGTCCGAGCCGCGGTTTTATGGGCAGGAGATCTGGGACGGAATTCTTCTGCCGCTTGGCGGTGCCGGCGTCGACTTCTTTTTCGTTTTGAGCGGGTTTATCATTACCTGGGTGCATTGGGGAGATGTGGGCCAGCCTGGACGGCTCGGGCAGTATGCCAAGCGGCGGTTTTTGCGGATCTATCCCGCATATTGGGCGGTTCTGTTTCCCCTGGCGCTTCTTTACTCCCTCAATCCAGGCGCTGGGACTCCGAGCCAGCACGATCCGATCAACCTCGTGTTCTCGGCCATGCTTCTGCCGTACCCGCAGCCACCCGTTCTAGGGATTGCATGGACGCTGGTACACGAGATCTTTTTCTATTCGTTGTTCGGGTTGCTCATTCTTGCTGGCCGGCGATTGCTCTGGCTTGTCCCGGTTTGGATCGCAGGGATCGTTCTGGCTGAGCTTTGGTATTCCCGCCTGCCATTCCCGGCATCGATATTCTTGAACGCACTCAACCTCGAATTCCTCATGGGGGCTCTCGCTGCGCTTTGTCTGCGGCGGACAAGAATCCCAGCTCCAGCCCTTTTCGCGGTTCTTGGCTGCACGTCGTTCATTGTCCTTGCCTTGGGCGCGCCTGATTTCCTCAAAATTTCCCTACTTGGGCGTTTGGCATTTGGCACATCCGCGCTGCTCGGTATTCTCGGCCTCGTCGAATGGGAGCGAAGCTATGGGATGAAGGTACACGGATTGTTCCGGGGAGCAGGAGCGGCCTCCTATGCCATTTACTTGGTACACGGCGTGGCGCTTTCGCTCATCTCACAGCTTCTTGTGCGCTTCAGTGGGCAGACTCTGCCGCTGTCTGCTGCATTCCTCCTGCTTGTAACCGGGGCCGCAGCGGCCGGTTACCTGTTCCATCGTGTTGTCGAAGTGCGTCTTAGCCGACGGTCGACATGGCACATGATGCGGAATTTCGTTCAGCGTTCTGCTTTAGCTCGCGTCGACGGGAGACCAAACGAATCGACCGAGTAAGCGTAGGCTGCGCTAAGTCGGGATCTGCATTTGGAGAAAGGACATTCTGCCGCAACACTCTCGGACCTGAGACAATGCGATATTTAGATCGTGATCATCCGAGGCATTTCATATTCGCTTCATGAACATGGATCAGGCGCTTCATGGGTGCTGACCTGGACGGCCATGCGGGGCGGCTTTGCCAGGTACCATGCCGCAGCACGTATTCCGGTGATCCTGATCGCGATCGCGCAGATGCGTATTGTGAGTCCCTATACAAATTCGAAGCGCCTATGGGCAGGTTTACCTTGAAAGACTACGAAAAAATCAACTACAGACACGTGAGCTTGGCAACATTGGCCAATTGGGGGAGAGCCTTTCGTGAAGCCATTATCACTGAGAGGGCATGCCTTAGGTGGCTCGCTCCCGTATATGGGAGCGAGCAAGAGCGAGCTGTTTCGCAACAACTTCGATTATATCCGTATTTTCGCTGCGACTCAGGTGCTGCTTTTCCACGCTGTTCACCATCTGCAGATCGCGACACCCGAATGGGGTTCGCTTTTGGCTCCCTTTTCGGGAGTCCCGATGTTCTTTGTCACCAGCGGCTTCTTGATCACGGCATCGTATGAGCGGAGTTCGTCAGTACAGTCCTATGCCTTGAGCAGGGCGCGCCGGATTTTCCCTGGCCTCTGGGGCTGCATCGCCGCAACGGCGGCAGTTGTCTGGTTCCTGGGCTATCCATTGATCAGCCTTCAGGGAGGACAATGGTTCCTCACTCAGCTTGCAGCGCTGATATACACTCCCAATTTCCTGCGTGAGTTTGGGTTCGGCTCATATAACGGAAGCCTTTGGACGATTCCTGTCGAGCTTCAGTTCTATGCAACAGTACCGGTTCTGGCTCTGCTGCTAAGGCGCTGTCATCACAAGGTGACTTTTCTACTCGCATTGCTGTTTATTTCGATAGCCCTCGCCGTGTTGATCCGCATCATTGCTCCCAGCGTGATGGGTTTGGAAAGCACAGATGCGGCTCCGGCTTTCCATAAGCTGCTTAAATATAGCTTCATCTCACACTATTACCTGTTCCTGATCGGCGCCATATGTTATTACTTGGCGTTGCATACCAGCTCCTTCTTGAAGGGAAGAGCGGCAGTGTGGCTGGTGGCTGTAATCCTTTGTCATTTTCTCGTTCCCCCCACTGCGGTGTGGATTGTCCTCGGCCAGATATTCCTTGCGCTCTTCACCATCTCTGCCGCCTACACGTTCGTGAGGCGCAACTGGCTGGAGGGAAACGACATCTCGTACGGGACGTATCTCTATCATGGGCTCTTCGTGAACCTTTGCGTTGAGTTCGGCCTCGTTGGTCGGAGCGCTTACCTCTACCTAGTGCTGGCTGCGTCCTATGCGGCCGGCCTACTCTCCTGGACGCTCATAGAGAAGCGCCTCCTGCGGAGACATTCTCACACGGTCCAAACGAAACCATAGATTTCACGAAGAGCCGCTCAATGGCTCGCGGGTCAGCGTGCATGGTTCGCAACTCGGGATCTTGAAAGCCGCCCGATCCTTCCTTGGAGTACTTTGTGTCGTCGCTACCCTCGACTGGATCAAGCACTCACAGGCCCATAGAGCATCGGACACGTACTCGGCGGCATTGAAGCAGCTCCAGAGTTCCTGTGGCTATAATCGGAAGGGAACCACAGCTCAGACCCGGATGGGAACCTTTCGAAGCCCTGTTCCTCTCCCGCGGTTTAATTGTGAGGCGGCCTCGAACGTTGACGCTCCAACTCCTTGCCGCTGAGCCACATTCCGAAGATGAGCGCGAAAAACGTGGATCCACCCGCCGCAAAAATAACGGGCGCGATACTCCCATAGGCGGCGATTAGGCAGCCGGTCAGAAAAAAGGGCCATTGAAATTTTGTATCCAGATTTCGGATCGGTTGGCAGCTAATGATCGATGCGACGAGGAAGAGTAGAAGGCCGCATAATCCGAAGTTCCACCACACGCCAACCGCGCCCAAATCGCCCGCTGCGAAGTAGTAGTTGCCTGTCAGAAAGCCTACCTCATACGATGAAGGTTCTATCCCAATGCCTGCGATGGGGTAGAGCCGTAAGAAGTGTTGAGCTGTTCGATACTCCAGTGCTCGCGCTCCTCCGGACGAGTCGCCTGAGAACAGCTCGAATGGATTCCATCGCGTATCGATGATGCCATAGACCAGCACTGCGGACGTCAAGAACAGAGCAGACAGGCTGAGGAACCGAATGATGCGGCGCTCGGATGTGGCTATATATACGAGGCTTATTGCCAGAAGGCAGAGCAGATACACGCGCGAGAGTGTCAAGACATTAGCTATGCCGTTGATCGCTAATAGAGTGATGGAGGTCGCTGATATGTTTCTGCGAACTGAACTGAGGCTGAAGAACCAGCACAAAGCCATTGCTGCGGGATAGAAGAATAGGCGTTCTCCTCTTTCAACATCTGTTAAGACGAGCGATCGCAATATGTTAGTCGGTAGAATATTGAATATGTAGCATATACTAGCTAGTAGATAAATGAAGACATACAACTGCGATATATAGTAATATGTTCTGCAGGTATATTGTCGTAATTCGCTGTTTGCCAAGGAAAAGAATACTGTAAAACTTAGAACGGGAAAAAATTGCAGTGCCGTCGTAATGGGGCTTGGCATACCCGTTACATTCGAAAACAGCATGACTTGAAAAACGATCAATACAGCTGCAGCAAAAGCTCCAAGAGCGATCAATGCTCGGCCGTTGATCAGGATCACTCCTGTATAGATCAGGAAGGACAGTAAAAAAATCCCCAGAAGCGCTGGTTGGCTATTAGGGTTGTCAATAATCCGATTGAGTCGCGAAGTGAAAATTACGTCGGCTACAAGCAGAACCCACACTGCTGACTTGTGTATCCACAGGGGGTATATTGGATTATAGCCAGCAAAATTCTGTGCTTCTGTTCTCTGAGTATCTGTCATGACGCTTGGGCTATATTGCTCGATTAGTATCTGCTCATGATAGCAGAGGCTGCGAGCAGGTGCTGTTGTTTGTTTATACTTTCGCTTATACAGGATCCCCATCGGTGGCGAAACCACAAAACGCGTAAGGTAGCGATGGCTTGAAAGTTGCAGAAATGGAGGCTTGGCGAACATGGTGGGCCCGCTGGATTCTCAACGTTGCGGAGGAATGCGGCCTAGCGTGTTGCGCTGCCGGATGACCGAGGGTGGTTGGTGCCGCATCATTGAACAGGAATGCCCCGCTTCGCGCAGAATCGCTCAAACCGTATGGAGTTCTTTCTTGTAGTGAAGAAGACGCAGCAAGCTTGAGAACGTGTAGATATTGACGCTCCCTCTCCAAATGCGCCCCAAATCGGACGATCAATCGCTGCGAAATGTTGCGAGGATCCCGTCCTCACGGCGGTTTGCCGCGACAGGTGTGACTTAGTTCGGTGCAGCTCAGCACCAAATCGCCCGCCTGCGGTCGATCAATGAGGCCCCACGGTCGGAAGCGGTCTGAGCGCGCTGGATGTTCTGTACGGCTGCCAAAGTCCCTCTGAAACTATATTCGGTCAGAGCGGCCACCAATTCTGGCATCAGACCGAGAGGAAAGGATGCAACATACTTTCCATTTGTGCGCTCGGGTGACTGAAACGCCTTGCCGGTAGACGTTCGACGGGTTAACGCAAGTTGTCACTATGCCGATACGCTGCCATATGCGCACCACCGAGATTGACTATGAAAAAGGTTCGAGCGAGAGCGCCACTTCGACTGGGAATTGCAGGAGGGGGGACGGATCTATCCCCGTATTGTGATGACTTCGGGGGGTGTGTCCTTAACTATACGATCGGCGTCTACGCGTACGCGGTCATAGAAGAAAGGGCGGATTGGCTCGTCGTATTTTCCGCAGATGACATCGAGAAGAAGGATGAGGTTGCGCCGCAGCCTTTTCTGCCGCCGCACGAAGGTCTCTCGCTGCATCGCGCCGTGTACAACCGCATTGTTCGCGACTTCAACGCCGGACGCCCTCTCTCGATAAGCGTCTACACCGCCGTTGATGCTCCGCCGGGTTCCGGTCTGGGATCCTCCTCGGCTCTCATAGTTGCCCTGGTGAAAGCGTTCAGCGAGTTCCTCAGGCTGCCTCTGGGCGATTATGACATCGCTCGCTTAGCCTATGAAATAGAGCGCGTGGACCTTGCAATGGCAGGGGGGAGGCAGGATCAGTACGCGGCAGCTTTCGGGGGGTGTAACTTCATCGAGTTTCTTCCGAATGATCGGGTCGTTGTAAATCCGCTCCGCATCCACGAGGAGTACCGTTTGGAGTTGGAGACCTCGCTGGTGGTCTGCCATACGGGGCGTTCGCGGGTATCCTCCGAGATTATTGAAAACCAGATCGCGGGAATGCAGCAGGCCTCGAGCAAATCTGTTGAAGCGATGCACCAGATCAAACGTGACGCTCAGGACATGAAGGTCTGTCTCCTGAGTGGGAATATACAAGGGATGGCCGAGGTCCTGGAGCGGTCATGGAACGCAAAGAAGCTTACTGCCGCGAGCATCACCAACAGCCGTATCGACGAGATCTATGATCAGGCGCGAGCCGCCGGTGCAACCGCAGGGAAAATCTCTGGAGCTGGAGGCGGTGGATACATGATGCTTCTCACACGCCCCGAACGACGACAGACACTCGTTCGTCGGCTCAAAGAGCTCGATCTTCCCGTGCTCACGTGTCATTTTACGGAGAAAGGAGCGGAGTCGTGGCACTCAGCTATGTAAATGATATTGTCCATTACATTGAGCGTTCTAAGGATGTCTACAGCCGGATTCTAGATGACGGCGAGCTCATCGAAAAAGTGGCAGTTGCAGCCGAAGTTGTTGTGACTGCGATCCGCAGCCAAAAGAAGGTCCTTTTCGCCGGCAACGGAGGAAGTGCTGCCGATGCTCAGCATTTCGCGGCGGAGCTTGTGTCCCGTTTCAACTATGATCGTCCCGGAATGGCCGGTATCGCCCTTACAACGGATACGTCGATCCTGACTGCAATTGGCAATGATTACGGATTCGACCGTGCATTCGCGCGGCAATTGGAGGCTCTTGGCCACGCGGGCGATGTGTTTGTCGGCATTTCTACATCTGGGCGATCCAAGAACATCCTTGCCGCCCTGCATGCGGCAAGGCAACTTGGGGTCCATACCATTGGACTCACGGGAGGAAATGGCGGCGATATGCCTGATCTCTGCGATCTTGAAATTCGCATCCCTTCCGACAGAACGCCGCTTATTCAGCAGGGGCATCTCCTCGTGGGACACATTCTGTGCGCCCTCGTCGAACAAGCCATACATCCACGAAGCGATGCTTCAAGATAAAATCAACTAAGGATTGGGAAGTGATTCGTCAGTGCGTCATCCTTGTCGGTGGGATGGGTACCCGGCTGGGAGAACTCACCCGTTCGACGCCAAAGCCGCTAATGCCCATCCAGGGGCGGCCATTTCTGGAGTATTTGCTGCTGGAAGCTGCACGCTTCGGATTCACGGAAATCGTTCTGCTTGCGGGATATCGCGGTGAAGTCATAGCGGAACAGTTTTCGGGCGTCAGGCGCTTGGCAGGACGAGATGTAACGATCAAGGTTCTTGTTGAGCCTCAGGCTCTTGGGACAGGTGGTGCCCTGGTCTCCCTCAAGGAGCACGCTCAAGACTGTTTCGTGTTGATGAACGGTGACTCTTGGTTCGATATCGATCTCAGAGCCTTTGCTTCTGCTCGACATCTTCATGAGAAGGCGCTGGTCCACATTGCTCTACGCGAGGTGCATGAAACTGGTCGGTTCAGTCCTGTCCAAGTCAGCGAAGGCTGGGTTTCGGAATTTGGAGTTCCAGCCAATGGAGCGGGCAGGGGGCTCATAAACGCCGGTATCTATGTAATGCGGCGCGACATCATCGATATGGTCGATAGAGTTCCCTGTTCACTCGAGAACGATGTTTTTCCTGTTCTCGCGAGTTCCGGACGCATCTCTGCAAACTCATACCGCGGATTCTTTATCGACATCGGTGTTCCAGAAGATCTTGCTGCTGCGCCCGAGCTGATCTCGAAGGCTCGAACACGCCCAGCCGTGTTTTTCGACCGCGACGGCGTCTTGAACTATGATCGAGGTTACACCCATAAACCAGCAGATCTTGTATGGAATGATGCTGCAATCGAGGCGGTGAAAAGCGTCAACGACGCAGGATGGTATGCATTCGTCATCACCAATCAGGCAGGCGTGGCACGAGGCTACTATTCGGAGCGCGCGGTTGATCTGTTCCATGAGACGATGGACGTCGAACTTGCCAACAGCGATGCACACATAGACGAGTTCCGCTTTTCGCCCTTCCACCCGGAAGGTCGCGTAGAAAAATATAGAGTCGATTCACCCTGCCGGAAGCCGAAACCTGGAATGATCCTTGAGCTATCAAAGGCTTGGCCAATCGACCTCTCGCGCAGCGTTGTCATAGGCGACAAGCAAAGTGACATGGATGCTGCGCATGCTGCGGGCGTTCATGGGCAGCTGTATAGTGGTGGGAACCTGAATGATCTCACGAACAGAGTTTTGCGATCTTAGTTTGAAACGTTTGGGTCTCGCCATGTAGCACTCGCCCTGTTCCAGCGACTGCCGAGCGGCGTTGTAGCGTGGCGATCGACGCTGAAGTATCAACGATACTGATCCTTTCCGCAGCACTGTAGAGGTCAAGCTCGGTTGAGATCCACCTGGTCAACTGGGCAGCAGGATGCCTCGTAACAAGCCAAAGCTCCGACTTTCGACACGCTGTCTCTCAAAGCTTCGCCTCAAATCATCACGCCAAAGGGGAATAAGTTGGCTGACCTATGTATCATAACGAAGACGTGGCGTGGCGGCGCGGCTTGGCAGGCTCAGATGATTGCCGGTGCGATCGCACGCGCAGGTGCAAGGGTTGTCTTTATTGCACCCAAGGCCGAGCCTGAAGCGCGAGAGCCGAGGGACGAAAATCTACAAAGAATTCTTGTACCGCGTGAGATTACGGAGGATGCTCCTCGTTGGAGGCGTGCCATTGCATCGCTCCGCCGCATAATGAGCAGTAGCTTTGCTGCTCTGAGGCAGCAGAAAGCGACTAACGCGTTCCTGTTCATGATACCGGAGCCACTCTTATTCACGTTGCCATTGTTGGTATTGCTTCGCCTGACCAGAAGACAGATCCTCTTCCTTGTGCACGATGCGGAACCACATGCATGGAAGTTCAGCGGAGCGCTTCGGGCCCTCGAACGATCCGCGCATCTATGGTCATACCGACTTGCAACAAAGATCATCGTTCTAACGCCAACTGTCCGCGATGCATTGACTCGTATGATCGATGCTGCACCGGACAAGATTGTCGTAATACCTCACGGTCCGTTCGTCGTTGATAGCGTGCCGCCGGCGCCTGGGCTCCGTCACTTGCTGATGTTCGGAAGTCTACGCCGAAACAAGAGCGTGCTTGAAGTTGCTCAGGGCATTGTTATGGCCCGCCGCAAGGGGATGGATGTCAAGCTTATACTTGCTGGTGAGCCCCTTCGGGAAGAGCCTGGCTATTGGGACGAATGTCTGAAGGTGATTTCGGAGGATCCGTCAGGGTTTGATGTGAGGGCATCTTTCATCTCTGACGATGATCTTCCAAGCCTTCTCGCCGAAGTTGACGCCTTCGTCCTTGCCTATGACAATTTTCACTCCCAAAGCGGCGTCGCCGTACTGGCAGCACTTGCCGGACGCCCTGTCATTGGTACGAGATCGGGAGGACTATCGGAACTGTTCGAAATCGGAATGAGCGGCCAAGTGATCGAGCACCCGGTGACCGCCGAAAGTATCGCTTCTGGTATTGAAGCCTTCTATTCCATTCCTATCGATGAGTGGCACCGACGCGCGGCGCTTGGTGCTGAACGTGTTGCTGAAACACTGTCCTGGGACGACATTGGATCGGCCTATGTGAAATTGATCAAGCAGGAGTGATCTCGTAGAAGGAAACAATGATCACGGGTAGCGATAACCGAACGACCGGGAGCGGGATGGCTCGTCATGACCACCTTGGCTGCGGACGGCAGCAGAGTTCCTCGCCTGTGACCATGAGATGATGCGGCAAACGCTGAGCCTTCGCGGGCGCAATGGTTCATTCCAAGTAAAGATGACCTGCGTTTGACTGCATGCTGTCTCGCGACACGGGTTTCAGACCCCTTTGTGAGTGTAGGGAAATCCGATGGCTGCGCCGGCTAGCAGTTTCGCACGCGACCAGCGGCCACGCAGAAGCTGGCGGCCTATCGCTCGACCTACATCTAAGACAACGAATGGTAGGGAGACCTTCGAGAACCGAATACAGAATCGGATGCGGTTGCGTGTCATATAATAGTCAGACAGCGGCGATGACTCGCCGAAGTCGCTCGTTCCTATCGAGGCGCCTACTTTGTGAAAAACAATGGATTGAGGCGCATATCCCAATCGAAAACGCCCGCTGCTCCGCGCAGCCCAATCCATCTCTTCCCAATACAGAAAGTAGCTCTCCTCCATCAAGCCTACACTCTCGAGGAACTCTCGGGTTACGAGCATGGACGCGCCGCTTACGAAGCGCAACTCTCTCTCGACCGCGCTCCGATCGACTCGCTGCGAGGCCGGGATGCCTTGGCCGAGGCCGTAGCCTCTTCCCTTGAGCCTCAGGAAGCCCCCTCCACCTAGATTCTGTACGATTTCAGGATGGTCCGCGTACACTAGCGTCGATCCACACATCCCAATCCTTGCATCTTCTTGAATTCGGCTCAGCATCCAATCCAGCGTATCTGGAAGGACCTCGGTATCGTTATTCAGCAACCAAAAGCTCTGGTATCCAGCTTGGAGTGCCTTTCGAAGCGCAATGTTATTTCCTGCCGCAAACCCACGATTCCGTTCCGCCTTGATTAATGTGATTGATGGCATGCTTGAGGTGGAATGGAAGATCGGCGCATCTGTGCCATCCGGATCACTGTCGGCCATCCGAAACTCTAACGGGTGAAGGCCCGTTTTTTCGCGGTGAGAGTTTCCATTCGCTAATCCGTTCTTGGCCCAGTCCTGAATCCTGACCACGGAATCATCCGGCGAGCAATTGTCGACAACAAAAATTCCAAACCCGTCATGCTGCAGCTTCAAGAGAGTTTCTAAGCAGGCTATCGTGTCACGCCACCCCTTATAGTTTAGAATAATAATTGCGGTTGGGGTATTTGACTTCATTCTAGCACAGAGCTCCGAACCACATATTTGCTTGGGCGACTGACATGCTGTTGTAGTCTACGACTGATTATCGAGCCAGCGTGGACAGCTATATCCGGATCTCAAGAAAGGTGAAACTCAGTGTCTGTAGGGCGGCGGGTTAACAGGAAACTGAAGAAGGGGCCGTCCTGCTGGTTCCATCCGGTCGTTCGGCCCGAAGATCGACCGTAACAGTTGCGCGAAATCCGTGATCGTTCCTGCCTTGGCTCAATGAGACATGAGGTCTGCAGCTGAGAGAGGGCTTGATAGATATTGATCCGGAGTAGGCGAGCGTCATCGAATTCAAGCTGCCGACCTTGCCCCGGGTAGCTTCCAGGGCGAAGTATGCGAGCCTCTCGTCGCGGGAGGAGCGTTTCTGGTGGGGCACGTCGCAAGCAATACGCTGGACCCTCATGCCGGCGAAACCGACAAGCGAGGTGGTCGCAAGTGAGAGGTGCTGCCGATCCCGGCGATGCGTCTGTGGCCAAAGATCGGAGAAGTCGATAAAACGCCGAGAGAGAGCACCGTATGAAATCTATATTCCTATGATCAGACACTTCGACAGAATCATCTTGATTTCGCCAGGCGGGAGAAGCGGGGGCGGAGGGATCGGATCCGTAACAGACGGCATAGCGCGATGGATCGAGATCAATGATGTCGATGTTCGCGTCAGCGTGCTGGATCCGAGAGGAGAGGGAACAGTTTTATTGTCCCCGCTTTACCTCATCTCGGCATTCGTCCAGGCAATATTCCTGAGTATCATATCTCGCCGCGTGATATTTCACGTGCAAGTATCAGAAAGAACCAGCGTAATTAGAAAGGGAATTTTTGTTTTTCTCGGCAGATTGTTGAGAAAGCGTACAATCCTGCATCACCATGGCGCAGAATTCGAGAGTTTTTATTTGGGTGCAAACCAAAGTCTTATGCTCTGGACGAAGTCCATCGTTACAATGGCGCATGTCAACATTGTTTTAGGTCGTAAGGCGGCGGAGTTCTTGGTCGACATCGTTGGCGCCACTCCAAGTCGGGTGTGCGTGCTTCCAAACGCCGTATCCGATCTACGCTCGCATGTGCAGTCGATCCGCCAACGAAGTGTGAGTGCGTCACACCCACAGTCCGGAGCAACAAACCTCCTTCTGCTCGCTAACCTCTCTCCGCGGAAAGGCGTTTCCGAGTTCCTCGCGGCTCTCTCGGAACTCCATGCTGAAGGTATACCTGTTCACGCCGTTCTATGTGGGGGAGGCGAGATTAATCGCTATCGGCAAGAGGCTCGACAACTCGGCTTGGATGACGATGTCGTCGAATTTACTGGCTGGGTGAACCGAGACGAGGTTCGTTCCATTCTGGCGCGGACGGACGTATTCGTGCTGCCTTCGTTCAATGAAGGTCTGCCCATGTCAATCCTCGAGGCAGTAAGTGCCGAGATTCCGGTCGTGACGACGCCCGTTGGTGCGATTCCAGAAGTCTTTACTGACGGCGTGAATTGCTTGTTGGTTCCGCCTGGTGACTCTCAAGCGCTCAAGAGCGCAATCAACAAACTGATTTCGAATCCTCGCCTCGCAAAAGCTCTCACAGCGAATGCGAGAGCTCTATATCAGGACAACTTCGCCTTGGAGAGCTATATGGAACGGCTCCAAACGATCTATGCCGATGGTGGATGTCCAAAGCATCCGACTAGGTAGATCCTCTTCTCCTGCTGCGCTCGGAATACGTGATTGGCGGCATCGTCCACTCTTGAACGGTCAGTACAAGGGTTCAGGAGTGCTGGAATCACAGAATTCCTGAACCCTAGGAAGGGAGCGGTTTGTGTCGACGCAGAGATTGTCCTAAAGCGTGCAGGTCAAGGCTTGCAATTCGGCAGTGCGAGCCAACTCATTGTCGGCGTCGATATTGATTTGGCAGGAGAGGCACTTGAGTGCAGCTCATTCGAGATGCGGCAGAGTGTCATGTTCAACCGCGATAGTGTTCATAACTGGCAGTTACCGAAGTGGAAAGGTCATGCTCGGTCAAAGATATAGTGATGATACAGCTCAAAGATCCAGCCGATTTTCTTGGGCTATCCATGAAGTGACGATTGTCTCAGATCATGATGACAGAGAACGACTGATTCAGCTTCTTTCGAGTCCTGACCGCCCAGAGGTTCTCGGGTTTGTTAACGCTCACGCCTTCAACCTGGCCTGGAGCGACGCCTTCACCAGATCTTGCTTCCGATCATGCACGGTCCTGGTCCGCGACGGGATAGGCATGCAGATCTTGTATTCCGCTCTGGGTTTGCCAGCAGGGCAGAACATGAATGGCACCGACCTTATTCCTGAAATTGTCGCCAAATTTGCTGGAAAACGGGTCGCACTCTTTGGGACTGCCGAGCCGTTCCTTTCAACGGCGGCGGAGGTGCTCAGGGGCAGCGCTATCGATGTCGTGACCACGATAGATGGATTCAAGTCTGATGAGGTCTACCTCGAGGATGCAGAAAGGACGGGGCCCGAACTTATAATTCTGGCAATGGGGATGCCGAAGCAGGAGCGCGTAGCACGGTTGCTAAGCCAACATCTGCGAGATCCATGCCTCATTATATGCGGAGGTGCCATACTGGATTTTTTGAGTGGCCGTGTTCAACGAGCGCCGCGCTGGATGCGACGCTTGCATCTTGAATGGGCTTTCCGTCTCGCACGCGAACCGAGGCGACTATTCTCACGATATGTCGTGGGAAACATACTGTTCCTGGCTCGCGTCGCAATCGTTCGAAGAGAGGTGGTGAATTCGGCGGCCCGAGAATTGGGCTGAGGCTGATAGGGTAGCCTGAGGGTGCATCGTTCCTGCGAATGGAGATGCAGAATCACTCACGTGGCATTTACTCTCAGGTGAAGAATCAAGCGAGCGCGCAAAAGAGAGCATTCCCGCGATGCCTTGGCTCCAGGGCGGAATGTTCGAAAGTCACATGTCTGCCTGATCGTTGTGAGCAGGCTTTTTGTGAGAAACCATTTCATTTCGCTAGAACTGTCTTCCTAGTTGTGACATCTGACCGCCTAGGACTCTTGAGTGCTGGGGAAAGTCATGTCTTTAGGTTATAGCGTTGCTACATACACAGGAATCGGAGGGCGAAATGAGGAGTTCATCGTCCGGGTCGGCAGCAATAGCATCGTGAATGCGGGATTTGGCGACGATTACGTGCTGACGTCCGTAGGGTCGAATACGATCACTGGCGGGCAAGGCAGGGACTATATTGACGCCACGAGTGGCGACAATCTGATCGCTGGTGACGACAGCCTGTATTCGTACGGCGCCACTGGAGATGCCGATTGGATACTGGGCTGGGGAGCAGACACCATCTTCGGAGGTGCAGGAAATGACTTCGTCAATGCCCGTGGTGGCGATGATCGGGTTGATGGTGGCGACGGGAACGATGTTCTGTGGGGCGGTTATGGATCTGACGCAATCTCCGGCGGCGCCGGCAACGACGTTCTCTTCGGTGGAAGTGGGACTGGTGAGCCTTACGCCTTCTCAATTTTAGTCGGCTACTCCGGAGAGACGGATGCAGCCATCGCATCGCATGTCTGGGCCGGTGTATCCGGCGAACTCGCTCTCGATGATAACGGCGACGATTACCTGTACGGTGACGCTGGCTTTGACACGTTGTATGGCCAAGGCGGCAACGACACGCTCGATGGCGGATCTGACTCGGACACGATGTTCGGAGGGACGGGAAACGACACCTATCTCGTCGACAAATCCTCTGACGTTGTCATCGAATATGCAGGCGAGGGCTATGATACGGTCCTGACGACGACGAGCTTCTCGCTTAACCCCAATAGCGAAGTAGAGTCTTTGACTGCTCTTGGACCGGCATCTGTGAAGTTGTTGGGGAACTCAATCTCTAATGCGATTGCCGGAAGCTCTGGAGATGACTCTATCAATGGAGCGCATGGCAACGATACCTTAACCGGAGGCACGGGTAAGGATAAGTTCGTCTTCAATACCAAGCTCGGGACGTCAAAGACGGACCGGAAAGTGAACTTCGACAAAATCACTGACTTTTCCGTCAAGAATGATTCGATCTGGCTAGACAATGCGATTTTCAAGAAGCTTGGTGCTGGCAGCGGATCTCATCCTAAGCAACTCAAGGCAGACTACTTCAACGTCGGCGGTCGTGCGGCGGACAAGAACGACTTCATTCTCTACAACAAGAAGACCGGAATCCTGTCGTACGACGCAGACGGATCAGGCAAAGGAAAGGCCGTCGAGTTCGCTCAACTCGCCAAAAACCTCAAGCTGACCGAGAAGGATTTCTTCGTCGTCTAAGCCGAGGAGAATAAGGGTTGCCCTTTTCCATGGATTGATGGCAAAGGGCAACCGGATCCTAGGCATGTGTGGATTGAACTCCTTGATCCGGCAGGGTGTCGCCCGTTGAGCCCGATGCGCTATGCCGACGGAGTCGCGATATTTGATCCGGGTGCCAAGCATGGAGCGGCGCCGACTGCGAGGCTCACCTGCAGCATGTATGATGTGCGGCTGACAAGGGACTGGCGCTTTCGATGACGGTCGAGGGAGCGTCTACCCCTAATGCGTGGAGGGCTCCGCGCCCTGCGAGGCGCCGACGTCCATTGGCTGGATCGCGGCTCCTTGCAGAAGCTATCCGAATTGGTCAGGTGTCTCGCGCAACTTGTAGTGCCTCTCCCGCACATGGGCCACCGAGCGCGCGCAGAAGAAGATCTCAGAACGACGCTTCGCGGGAGCGATGAGGCTCGATGGAGAATCGTGGATGGCGCGAATGTCCCCATGACGGCTTCTCCCCCTAGCTTGCGTCCACGACATGCCGAGATTGAAATCTCCAACAGGTGGGTGCGCCATCGGAGCCGCCTGCAATCGTGCATCGTAACGTCCGAGTTTTCTAGACCGACGCATGATCATATTTTGACACTCGGGCAATAAGAGTTACAGGATCGTTCTGAAGTGACCTAAACAGCGCGCCATGAAATCCACGATCTTCTTCCGCATCCTTGCAGCTATTCTCATCATTGGGATTGTGTTTGTCACACTTTCCCCGCTGGATCTTCGCCCCACCACCGGGGCGTCGGCCACGGCGGAACGATTTGCCGCTTTCGCTGCGCTTGGAGCGGTTTTCTCTTTGGCCTACCCAAAGCGCTACGCCGTTGTTCTTGTCCTGCTGATTGGCCTTGTTGGCTTCCTTGAAATGGCCCAGAACTACATTCCGGATCGACACGGGCGACTGCCTGACAGCATCACCAAGTTATCGGGTGCCTTTCTCGGGGTGGCGGTCGCCAGAATTTTGAGCCGCTAGGGCCAACGTTCTGGAGAGTGAGAATCGACGAGCCTCTGACTGCCTATTAACGGAGCTAACTGGTGAGCCCGACGCTGTGCGTTCGAGGCACTTGCATGCGGCAAACGGCATTTCTGCCTCAGGTGGCGGGATTTTCAGAGCTAGCGGCGTCACGACGAGCAACGCTGCAATGTCGGGCGAAACTGGGTCAATAAACTCTTAATGCAGCCGCTCTATGCAGGTTGTTGCATGGCCTTCCATCGGCATCCAGTCGTGAATTAGCAGGGCGAGAACTATCGGGTTGGTCTCTCAGCGAGCGGACAATCCGTTTGAGATCTCACAGAAGAGCATACCCCGCTCGAGAGTGACCGCCGCTGGCTAGATTTAGAACACGCTTTTCCGAGTATCGGCTGCCATACCCTTGCCTTTGTTACGACGCATGCATTTCATTGTTGCAAGCAAAGCTCCACCAACTGACTGGTTCGTGATCGTTCAAGTGACGCCCGCGGCCTTCAACTGAGGTGCTTCTTTGCGGGGGGTACTGCTCTCGGACTGAAGTTGGTCCCTCCGAGCTTTGTAGATAACTAATATGCCTATGTAGAGAAAAATGCCTACTCATTTTAGAACAGGTTGTCCGTCGGCTGGAGTCATCTCATGCGCAACAGGTCTGTGTTCTACCCGGGTCCGCCCCTCCCAAGACTGAATGTCGCTCCTGTCTCCGATCCTGGTTTGGATGAGGTAAAGGCTACCGTTGCACGTATTCTGGATTTCATTATTGCGGATGAAGAGAGGCTACACAGCTTTTTGAGAACGAGCGGCTTTCGTCCGGACGCGGATCAAGCGGCTGCTCAACTGCCTTTGTTCATGTTGACGATCCTAGATGCTGTTTCGAAAGATCAGCAGCTTTTGAGCGCTCTCGCGCGACAGCAGGGCATCACGCACGAGATTGTTCAGATGTGTCAGGCTCGCCTGTTATTTCAGGTGTCTGTCGAGATCGTGCAACTCAGCCGACAGGGCGACGGATCTTCAGAGCCAACATAGGGGCGGCTGGGATTCCAACTGTTGCTCCAGTATGCCCAGCGACTCGAAGCAATGTGCGTCGTGGCAACGACAGGGCATTGTGACCCTCTATGATTCCTGGAACCGGATTTGTTCTAGATTTAGCCGAGCGCGTCGAATGCGCTGGCTCGCAGCGCTTACTGCCGAAAGTAATATCTGGCGGCTCAGTTTCATTGCCCCACCATCGATAATTTTGACGGAGCGATCAAATTCGCACAATCAAAGGTGGAGGGCTTGAACAGGATCGGTGACCGTTTTGGAGCTTACTTCCCGACTCAGACTGCGTGCTCAAGATGGTCGATCTGCGCGGTTCGTTGAACCGTGATTGAGGGGCGCATTCGTCCGACGGTCTCATCTGTTCACCTCGACGTCCCGCCATCGCGCCCCTGCCAACCTAGAGTTAGGACCGCAGCGGGACATCGCCCCAGTCTGCACGCTCTGTCCGGGATCCTCGATACGAAGTTCCCGGTACTCTCTAATAAGCGTCTTCGACTGGTAGAATGTCGAATTGCGGACCAGTTTGATATAGAGTTTCAGAGCGCCGGCGCGATGTAAGAGGAATACGACATATTAATCGTAGGGGTCTATCGTCGCTTCGAACGACAGATCGCTGGGGCAGATGTCATGAGTGCTGGTAAAGGAATGGGGCTTATTGCTGATGGCGATCCCTATTTCCGCGTTGCGGCGGCCGCCATCCTGACCCACCAC
>NZ_JAGPUP010000491.1:0-28254 GCF_018069605.1 Microvirga sp. HBU67558
GTCATCGGGCCCCTCCGGTTCTTCGGCCAGGGTCTCAGCCTTGTTGAGGTGAGGAGCTTTGGCCAAGCTCTGTTCGATCAACTTGCGAGCCTCGGTCTGGGTCAGCTGGCTGGATGCTGCCACCTCCCTGATCATGAAGTCCAGGGCACCTTCGAAGATCTGCTGCTCGCTGTAGGAAGCCTCCTGCTGCTCTGAGCCGCGATTGAGATCCCGCAAAACTTCAGCAATAGCTGTCAGTTGCCCGGTCCCGATACGCTCCTGAAGGTCGTTGGAGCGCCGGCTCCACACGCCGCGCTTGGCCATTGCCTTTCCGCTCAGGAGGTCGAGTGCCTGCTTCACCACAGCAGGTTCCGACAGTTTTCTCAGGCCGCTGCTCTTGGCTTTGGTCAGGGGAACCCGAAGGGTGAGGCGATCCTTATCGAAGGTGATCACAAAGAACTCAAGCTTGAACCCGGCAACCTCCTGCTCCTCAATTGCAGTGATCACACCCACACCATGGGCCGGGTACACAACCGTTTCACCGATCTTAAAGGACAGGGCATTGTTCTTCGTGGCCATCCAGACATGATCTCCGTTAGATACAAACTAGGCCTCTATGAAATAAGCCTGCGTCGTAGATGCGGATCTCGCGATTGTCGCGTCAATGCACCATAGGTTTGCAGAACTCGAAGCGTCTTACGTGGTTCCCACGGAACGGCTGCGCTCCATTCGGAGGATCCAGCAGTGTCTGGCTAGAGTACACGCCACACCTCGGCATCAGGCAGATAATCGGCTATAGGGGATTCGAGGAAATTGCGAAAGCCTCGGGAATGTCTGATGTCCCCTTCGGCAGCAAACATCCGGTCTACTTCGCCAATGTGCCATGATCGGTCGTTTGGTTACCCTATGCCGGTCCGGTCAGCGCCACATGTACACTCTACAGCCCAAGCTGATGATGGGAGCCACTACCTCACCCTCTGTAATGCAGTCCATCAACCAGCAGGGTGAAGGCTGGTGCACGGTGCCACCGGTCCAGAGTATTTGAGGTGAATTTGTAATAGGACCTACTTTGAGGGCGCAACCGGGTGCTTCTACATGATTTTTATGCAGCTCTTGGAAGTGCCGCCATCACAACCTGATCAACACCGAGGTCCCCGCCATTCTCCAATCCAAGAAGCTCTGCCAAACGATTGCGGGCACGGTTAACACGACTCTTGATCGTTCCTTCAGCACAGCCGCAAATCCTGGCGGCTTCCTCGTAAGAGTAACCTTCAGCGCCGACGAGCAGGAGCGCTTCACGTTGATCCGCTGAAAGTTTCATCAACGCCCGTTGAAAGTGCTGTAGATCGAGATGGGCTTGCTGTTCAGGAGCCGTGGAAAGACGGTTTGCATAGGAGCCGTCGGCGTCCTCAACTTCACGCACAATCTTACGATGTCGCGAGAAGAAGCTATTCCGCAGGATTGTAAACAGCCATGCGTGAAGATTGGTGCCGGCTGTATAGCGGTCCATGTTAGACCAAGCTCTCATGAGCGTGTCCTGAACCAGATCGTCCGCGCTATCCCTGTTCCCGCAGAGCGAGATAGCAAAGGCACGAAGGTTCGGAATAGCAGCGAGGAGTTCATCGCGGGTGATGGATGGCGCAGTCATCTTGGCAGCTCCGGTTTAGCTTCAGAACGAAAACCGCCAAGATTGGTTTCAGCCTACTAGCACAATTCGACTATATGATTAGTTTAGTTGACGCAGGATGTTGTCAATCTGTGGCGGAACAGGCTTGTAAAGTGCATCCTCATAATGCGAACGCAGCTTAGACCCGATGCTATTGAGAATAATGACATTCGCGACAGGTACAGATAGGACGCGAATGTTCGGCAGGCGCGCTTCTGACATGCCATCTCTCCATTGATTAACTTAGTGATAGGTTGCGAGTACTACGCACGAGGAAGTCAGTGAGTTCCGGCGTGCCCACGACTCAGGACCTCGCCCATATGGTGCGTGTCACTGGCCTTCTCAGCCTCGATCAGCACCTCAAGGGCCCTCCAGGGCTTGGGCATAAAGCGTACATCTCTCAATGCCGTGTTGCTGACCTCTTCAAGAGGAGCACCGGAGGTGAGGACAGTCCTGATCCAAGGCCACTTCAAGCTGACGGTTCGTGCCAGGTCCACACCGCTCATCAGGCATGGGAGCCTCACATCAGAAAACAGGAAGGCGACCTCATCCGCGTGGTGATGCAAGTATTGCAAAGCCTCTTCACCGCTGGATGCCTCAACAATCTCAAGATCAGTTTCCTCTAGCAGCGCGACGGCTAGAAATCGAAGCTCCGCATCATCCTCAACGACCAAAGCTTTGCGGTTGACGTCAATTCGTTGTCCCATCCTCTTGGCGTTCCTCAGCTTGTGATTGGGATTGATTATCCTGCCCGTATGAACGGACAAGATCATAAATTTGCTCAGGCACCGGGAGGCTGAGCAGACCGTTGTATGTCTCACGGACGTAGCGATCGACAGCTGGCGCGAGAGCGGCAAGGCGATGGGTTGGTGACAGCTCACCAGGATAAAGGATCATAAGGGGAGATGCCCGGGCTGAGCCTTTGCGGCCTGTTACATTAACGTGGGTTATTAACTTGGGTTAATGATCATCTAACCATGGGCGAAGCCATAGGTTTCAGCGTAGCTGCAAAACGGCTCTTAAACTTAGGGCTAAGGGGCCCGGCACGGACGATGAACCGGTCCTCGTCGGGCAGGTACTCCATGGCCTTGCAATACCGGGTGTGGAGCCCCTGCGCGCAGAGCCGGGTGGCCTCCTGGAGCAGGTCCACGAAATCCGGCGTCCGCAACGCGAGGACGCCGAAGCCTGCCAATAGCTCCTGCTGGTGCAGGCGGTAGGCCAGTTCGTCGGCCGAGGTTCCGCCCTGCTCGGGGGAACGTCCCGGTGCGGCCTCCCGCGGCTCGTGGTTCATCGTGTCATCGGCACGCAATCGCAAGCTGTTGTAACGCTCGAGGACGTTCCGAGTCCCATTGACGGCGATCCGTCCCAGGTGGCCGGCGCCTGTCCTGCGTTCGGGGGATCTCAGGCTCCGCGCCCGAGCGCCTGCCCGATCGCCTGTTCCAGCGCCTCCGTGTTGAACGGCTTTTGCAGCGTCGGACGGGCGGCATAGCCCTCCTTGAGCCCGCCGCTGCCGTAACCCGTCGCGAAGATGAACGGGATGCCCCGCTCCGCGAGCACGTCGGCCGCCGGATAGGTCAGGGCGCCGCCCAGGTTGAGGTCGAGGATCGCCAGGTCGACGGCCTCGGTCCCGGCAGCGGCAACCGCGTCCTCAAGGCGGGTGGCGACCTTGACCAGCTCATGGCCGAGGTCCTCGAGCATGTCCTCGACCAGCAGCGCGATCATGGCTTCGTCCTCGACGAGGAGAAAGCGGCGGCTGGCTGTGTCCTGAGGCATCGTCATCCTTTCTTGGCTTGGCATTGCTGTCGTTCCCGCCGGCGCAGGATGACCCGATGAGGGCCGTTCCTTCCGTCGCCGCTGACCCCGTCCCGCGTCGAGTCCCAAATCACGATCTAGTCCCAGCCCGCAGTCGCAGAGAGCATGAGGAGTTGTGGGGCAGTTAGGCGGCTGCTCGATTCTGATCCCTGTTATTGTCGTTTATCATACTCGGGTACCAGTGCTCGAATGCGGCACGCAGTGAGCCATCCAAGGTCCTGGTCCGCGTCTGCAGGAGCAGATGAGCTCCGCGTCGACTCCACTGCATCTGCTGCTTCTTGGCAAAGCGCTTGCTGATAACTGCGTTCACCGTTGCCTCAACGAAAGCCGAGGAGATCCGCTCACCAGACCGGTAGCGCTCGCCATAGTTGATCAGGCTCGCCTCGTTGCTGGTGATATAGACCTGGAACTCCCGCATGGCCACCCTGAACTTGCGCAGGTTGGGATAGCGAGTGTTCAGAGCTTCGAGATCAAGGAGCAGATCATCGATGGTCTCGCTGGCTCGATAGGTGTTGCCGTGCCATAGGAACCACTTGATTCGGCGCAGCTCATCCAGAGCCGCCATCCCGCCTTCCTTGTCATGGTGCACCAGTCCCTGGGCGAACTGCCGCAAGACCGTGATCCGCATCGTGATGTGGAACCAATCGAGCACGTGCTCGCTGCACGGGCTGATCCGCTCGGCCAGTGACCGCACCTCGTCACCACCGTCTGTGATAAAGGTCAGATCCTGATTGGCCAAGAAACCCTGTCGGCGGAGATGGTTAATGATGCGGCGCTGCGGCTTGCGATCGTAGCCGTGGACGAAACCGATATACCGAGCCTCTCCTTCTTCGGGCATGGACCGGCCGACGATCAGCTCGAAGTTCCGCTTTCTGTCGCGCCAGTCGTGGATGTAGCCGCCATCCAGGCCGATGACCATTCGTCCATCAGGGGTCGGCAGATCCTCCCAATCGCGAGGGTCCGTTCCCTCCATAAACGAGACCCGCTGCTCAGTGAGGTCACCCTCCATCCGCTCGGCGGCGCGCAGCACATGCTGACGTACCGTCGTTGCGTTGACGCCGCTCCCGACAGGAAGCACGTCGGCCAGGAGATCGGCTGCTGCTGCATAGGGCACAAGCGAGGCCCAACGAGTCTCGAGGTACAGGCGCTCTGGCGCAACATGATCGGGAAGCAGCTCCGTCAGTGGCGAGATCGTTGCCGGACCGTTGGTCTGCCGCTCTTTGGGCACGTAGAAGCGTGGGCTCTTGAGCCGGACATCGCCAAACAGGGTCCGGAAGGTAACTGGGTAGCTGCCCTTGCACCGCAGCTTGCGCCCACTGATCGCGCAGTGACGGTGTCTCTCGAGCCAGCCATTGACCTGAGCCTCGACAATCCGCTGCTGAGCGGCCGCCAGCAGGGTCTTGCTCTCGGCTAAGGACAGGCCCAGATCCTCAGCCCGCTCGGTGATCTTGGTCAGAGCTGCGACCTCCTCCGCGTCGCCTACGGATCCGTCGTCTCCGATGATTTGAAGCATGATCCTGACCTGCATGGGACGTTCCGTGCGCTCTTGGGAAAGCCGGGCGCCCTTGCTGGCCATTGGAGCGCACGGCTTCACCACTGTTGATGCATGAGGTCGAGATACTCGGTCTTGCTTAGCCGCTCGTTCACGTCCTTGCGCGAGAACGGCTTGCCCGGCCATCGTTGACGCACCTCAAGGCGTTCCAGAGCCTCCCGGACCTGATCGACCTCCTCGGCGTCGATCAAGGCGCCTTCGCTCCGCTTCAAAGCGAGCTGATCCACGAAATCGGCGAGGACGGCGAAGTCATCACTGGTCTCCGGAGCGGTCCAGGCCTCGCGCTGGGCCAGAAAGCCGGGCACTCCGCCGCAGTCCTCCGGCGGACAGAATCCATCCCCGTCCAGGCAAATGGGATAGATCCTCTGAGGGTCAGCCTCATGCCGGCTCTCGAGGCGCACGTCGTGCTCCCATGGACCATTAAGGTCGTACTCGTAACGGAAGCGGGCACCTGAGCGGAGGCGCAGCTCTGAAAGCGAAATATCCGGTGACCTTGCCGCCAACTCCCGAGAGCCGAACCGCCGGGCCCGGAGCATGAACTGGAACAGGTGGATGCCGTCCCAGCCCATGGCCACCTGAATTACACTGTGCAACTCTCGCAGGGTCATGCTGGCGGGCACTTGAACCCGTCGCCAGATCATAGGGCTGATGCCCAGCAGCCAGACCTTGAACTGCAGGATTTCTGGATCTGGGGAAGGATCTGGCAGCCCGGGTTTGGATGGGGTGCGTTTGGGCAAATGAGGGTGTCTCGCAGCTTTGCTTCATCTGACTCGAAACGTTGTGCAGCCAACCCGTTACCAATCTGCCCCACACTTCCTCATGCTCCCTCAGTGCGATCCATCGATGGAAGCGGTACCCAGTCTTGCCATGTGTGCGCCTCGTCAGGGACACAGGATTCTCCATCGCTATTCCTGGCATATTGGTTTTTACGAAGCCAGGGATGTCGGTTTCTGGGAGCGCAAGTATGCATCCCGGTTTTTCTTGAAGGTTGCGGCCTTCTCCAGATCCTTCAGGACCTTCTTCTGCGCTGGCACCTGTCGCTGGGCGTATCGGGCACACAGTCGAGGCAACGAGAACGGGACCGCAATCTCGCTCCGGTTCTTGCCGATCGCATCCTGAATGAGCTCAACCTGCTCTCCTGGCACCGGCATCCCACCTTCCTCCCCGAGGAGCAGCAAGAGGTTCATCACGGCAGATGGCATTGCCCTGACGAGTTCCTTCCCCGGCTTCGCGGCGGCGATCTCGAGATACTCAGTTCTTGCAAGGGTAATCGTCAGCGATTGGTCCTTGCTTACAGGACCATCGGCGAGGTCGGTAAGATACTCCCGGAAACTCTGCTCCCGTGCCCGGGCGGCATCGTCATGGCGGCCGAATCCTGCCTTTTGCCGGATCCACTGCTCACTGGGTCCTTTTGGGCCGACCGCCACGATGGAGGACTTGATCAGACCCTCGGCCAGGCTCGGGCGGAGTTGCTCCTCCTTCTCTGGGTTATCGATGATGAAGAATCGAACGTTCGTGTTCGCCACGATGGCCTTGATTTCGGGCAGTACGCTGGGGTCGAAGGTCGTGACGGAAAAAGCCGTCGGCTTTCCTCCAAACGCATATGGGTAGAGATCGGCGAACCGCTGGCGGAGCCTGCAATAGGCAGCGAGGAGATCACGCCTCTGTGGGGTGAGCTGGTTAGGCCGATCCAGAACAACCGAGCGGAGGTCGGCCCGCAGGCTGTGGGCTCCGGTTGCACGCTCTACCAGACGGACGGCGGCGACGTTGAGCAACCGGGCAAGCAGCCCTGCCTTGTCCTTCAGGAGATCGATGGCGGCCGACATCTGGGTCGCGTTCGCTGGAGCCGCGAACCCAGTGAGCCACGGGAGGGCGAGAGGCCGCGCCTGCTGAAGGCTTGTGAGGAACTTGCGCTGCTTATCGGTAGGGCTGACACTCTCGTAGTCGCCATCGTGCCGGATGCCGACGAAGGCCACGTATTTGCGGGCAATGTCCTGGGTCTTGCAGAGGAAGGCCTGCTGCGCCCCTGTCCGTTCGTCGTGGGTGGCGACGAGCCAGCGCGGTAGATCCAGGGCGGCTTCCTCGTCGAAGAGACCAAACTCTTTGAGATCGCAGAACAGCGCCAAGCGGCTGGAGAACTTCTTGGTCTCCGAGTCATAGCGGCGCATGCCGGTCGCCATCAGACCAGCTGCGAAAGGTTTCGGAACCGGGAGGGTGTCCTCGTCACCAGTCTCCATCGTCGGATCAAGCGGGTCATCGTACTGCTCGCTGTCCCCCTCGCCCATCCGAAGGCGGATCTGGCGTTGGCGCTCCTCAATCTGTTCGCGGAGGCTGGGATCCTTGTCGAACCATGCCTCAAACTGCTCCCGGATCGGGGCAGCCAGCCCGCGGACCTGGCGGCGGCAGCGCTCCGGGTCGTTCCGGCGCATGGCGTCGATGTCGCTAAAAATCCGTAGGATGGAATTGCCGACATCAACGAAGACCTGGTGCGTCTTGCCCGATGCCTTGTGAGCCCGTTCCCCTCGCCCACTGATCTGCTTCACCCGGCCGATGGAGCGCTCCTGGCATGCCAGAATATTGAGATCAGTCTGCGGAACGTCAGTACCGACGCCCAGGGCATTCACGTTGACCAGAATATCGAAGCCGCCGGCACGGGCCGCATCGAGAAGTTCGTCGCGTTTGATCTTACGGCCAACCGGCTCGCCGTCCTTCAGCCCCTCCTCGGCGCCGTTGCGCCAGACGCGTATTTCGCCGGCCACGACAAAGGCCACGCGGGGCTTCTCCCCTTCCCGGCTATGACCGGGCGGAAGGCTTTCTTGAGCGAGATAACCGGAGAGCCCCTTGGCGAACTCGACGCTGTCACAGTGGATCATCGCCAGGGTCGCGACCGCCGCACGCTTGGCCCAGATCCGGGTGACGGCCGCAACGATGAGCGCGGCGATCGCCTTGTCGCCCTCGCTCGCTCCCTCCTTGAAGAAGCGGGAGAACGCCTGCTGGGAGGCCTGGTCGACGGACTTGTTCTCGGCCAAGAGCGCGAGGAAGGCACTTTCGATAAGCCGGACGGCGTCAGTGCCGAGATGAGCCTCGAATTCACCGGTGGCAATGTCGAACCTGGTGGGAACCGTGCGGCCAGTCGCCAGGACCTCGTCATAGGTGGCAACGTCGATCAGGTCGTGCTCGATGCTGGCGCCGAAAGCGTCCAGCGGGTCTTTGCCATCGGTCCGGAACGGTGTGGCGGTCAGAACAATGCCGGAGCCGCCGGCATGGGCAACACGAGAGAGGACCTTTGCGAGCTCGTCCGCCGCAGCCTTATGGCCCTCGTCAATAAGAACTACCCCTCCCCTTTTGCCGAACCGGTCGAGGGAGCGCAGGAAGTCCTCGTCATCGAGCTTGTTGACGAGGGACATGTTCGTGGCGGGGATTACGTCCGCGTCAAGCGAATTCCGAACCATCGGCCCATCGCCGATCATCTCATTCTTGGCGACGTAGAACGCAGTCTGGACGCATTTGACAGCCGGAACGCTCTGGAACTGGGCGTAGTTCTGGCGCAGCAGGGAAACATCGGGGTGGAGAACAAGGATCGGCTTGCCTAAGTCGATCGCGTCCTCGGCGGCTCCTGCGGCTAGAAGGCTCTTGCCGCTGCCAGTGGGTGCAAGCACCGCACCCGAGCGTCCGCGCCGGATTGCCTCTCGGACAGATGCGGCGATCCTGGCCTGATAGGGCTCAGCCTGCTTGTCACCGATCCGTCGGCTGAGTTCCGAAACGGAGGTACGAGGCAAGGTGTCCGCAGGATTGGAGTTTGGCCGCATCGGTCAAGGATCTGAAAAATCGATGGAAAACGAGTGAAGGAGCGGACCGAAAATGCGTTATGATTCGCAAATCAAAACGCGGCCTGCCGATTGCAGTGATTATACCCTGAAGGGTTGCGTGGGGCAGCGCTTATTGTCACGTTGGGCGCAGACAAATGCTCCTGGATGAAACGAACGCCTGGATGCCAAGACGGAGGGTTCCACCCGTGTGCAATCTCTATAGCTCGTACGCCACACAGGCCGCGATCCGGCAGGCCTTCGATGTAACCCGCGATAGCGCAGGCAACCTCCCTCCCCTACCAGCGATCTTTCCAGACCAGATGGCGCCGGTCATCAGAAATCATGAGGGTGAGCGCGAGCTGATCCAGATGCGTTGGGGCTTCCCCCCTCCTCCAAAGGTCGGCAACCATCCGGTGACGAACGTGCGCAATGTCGGCTCACCGTTCTGGCGTGCCTGGCTGAAGCCGCAGTACCGAGCTCTAATTCCCCTGACATCCTTCTCAGAATACAAGGATACTCGCCCACGAAAGACACCCGTTTGGCTTGCCCTGAATGAAGAGCGCCCCCTTGCCGCGTTTGCTGGCATTTGGCGACCATGGACCGGCGTCCGTGGAACGAAGGCTGATCCTGTTGAAGGTGAACACCTGCTCTATTCATTTCTGACGTCTGAGCCGAATGGCGTGGTGGGTCCGATCCATCCGAAAGCGATGCCGGTGATCCTAACCACGCCGGACGAATATGACGTCTGGCTCAATGCTCCAACTGAAGAGGCACTGAAACTTCAAAGGCCCCTGCCTGACGATATGCTGATGATTGTTGCTGAAGGCGAAAGATCTGACAAAACCAATGCAGTGACTTGATCCCTTGTAGTCAACGAAGGGCTACCCCGGCATTTTTCAGGTATCGCTTCTGCGACGTTCTGAAGTTAGAAACCTTGCTGCGCTCGTTGAGACCTTGTCCCTACCATGCGCTATGCATGGCCACGATGGCTCACCCAAGAGAGTGTAAGAACCTTAGCTCCTCCTTGGGCCTGAAGCTGCGGTAAATATCTTTAAACCCCTTATCGGTATAGCTTCGATCGCTATTGAACCATTTCCTGGTATAGCAACAAACTTAACGGCCGCTGACAACAGCGGCCGTTCTTCCCTTGCAATAGCATTCATGCAGGCGACCCAAGTCTAAAAACTCGTCTAGCTCGATACCCGGCAGGGTTGATTCTTGTTCCTTCCGGTTAGTTGTCGCCGAGGTCGGCGTGACGGAGGGAGCCATGTCGAGACATCCGGAATGTGTAATTCTTACAGCTCTATTGGTTTCAGCGGTTTAGAACGCACAGGTTTCAACCACCTACCTTTGTATCGCCTTTGTCCAGCCGTAATGTCACGGACAGAACAATAGGCCATCGAATGCTGTAGGTGCCACATGCGTTTGGATGAGCCTTTTCCCCTGGAAGCCGTTTCATCGCGGTTGCGGAATGCAATCCTGAGGGAATTTCACGGGCGCTGTCCGAGTATCCGGGAGATGACCCAAATTCCGGATCGGCAGTGGCGATCAACCCCAGGTGTCGGCCCAAGATCGATTGAGATCATCCATGACCTCACTGACGCGGTGCGACAGCAGACGATCAGCCCATCAGACGCTCAAGGGATGGATGCCGAACTCTTGGAGCGTCTTGAATGGCTCCGGAAAGAGGTCCGGTGGCTCCAGCATGTTCTGAAGACGAAACTCCTCACGGGGTGATCCCGCACAAGCTGGGGGGGAAGTCTCCAGGGAGTGTCATTCCATCCAGGGCCGTTGGCATTCAGAGAGATCAGGCTGCCGCTCTTGGGATGCTTGAGTTCTTGGCATCGCTCTTGTCAATCCAAACGAGATGGCTTGCGGTCGCTCATTGTAGCTACGTTGGGACGGTATCAGAAGCTGCCGTTGCGCAATGGATATCAAACTACCCTTTGTAGCGTGCAGCGGGCGGCCTTACCCCTGCGTTGGGCTCGAACCAAGGAAAGGGGTGCGGAGCACACAGAGCCTCCGACAGCCTCATCGTTGGAACAAACCTCCTGGATCCAGTATGCAGCAGTATTCAGGGGACGAGGATTTCGGTTGCATTGCTCCTGCTCTCCAGTAGCTTGGATGGCCGCCGCGATGACTCAACGCATGATCCAGGAGGGGACATGGGTGAATGGGCAACCGTCTATGAAGATGAGGTTGAAGGGCGTCTGGTTGCAGTGAAACTCTACCAGAGCGACCAAGTCGCGGATGAAGATGAGGGCTTGGCCATAAGGGTCATGACCAGTTCCGCGGAGGAGTACCCGAGTGTGCTGAAGGAGGAATGGAGTGGCGATACACTCGTGATTGAGGAAGAAGCACGACGTCCCATTACATTGGAACCCTACAGCCTTGATGATCTTGAAGGGGAGTTGATGGAGGTCGGGTTCAGTCCGGAGGCGGCAGCCCTGATTGCCAGTGAGATTCCTGTATGAGCTGCTAGAGACAGGAGTAAACGAAGGGTCAACGCTTCCCATCAGTTCCATGCTTCATCATGTTGAGCGCAAACTGCTCAGGGTAACGACTCATTGATGTTGAGCTTCGCCCGAGATCGTCCCCAACTCTATCGCTGGCATATCCATTAATGTCAGCTCCCCCTCATCCACGGCGTATTCCCAAAGTCACCAAACCCAACAACCGTTTCAACGCGTGAGGCAAAGTCTCTACCAGTCAAGCTGATCATCCGTTCAGCCTCCTATGCCAATCGTGAGCTTGGAGATGAAATCACATTCCGAAAGAGCTGTGAGAGAATAGCATGTCAGACGAAGCCGAAACATTGCGCCACGAGCTGGATGAGGCATTTCGGAGCCGAGGTCATCTGTATCGCGTTCTGCTCGATGAGCTTGAAGCTGAAATTGGGCTTGACCGAGCCACTGCCGTGATGAGCCGAGCACTAGAGCGCCGTGGCAAAGAGGTCGCAAAAGGGCTGTTTCAGGATACACCACCGGATCCTTTAGCTGTTGGAGATCGCTTTCTCTCCGTCAGTCCCGACAAGGGACGCCTTTATCCGCATGAGGTCGAAACAAAGGGCGATACGATGGAAGTTCGTGTGCATCGCTGCCCTTTGAAGGATAGTTGGTCAGCATCGGGGCTCTCCCCAGAGCGCATTGCACTTCTGTGCAAAATTGCTGGGTTCTTCGACAAAGGCCTGTTTGAAGCGGCAGGTGTCGCTTTCTCGAACCAGACCTGGAGCCAGGGGCGCGGTGGCGGATGCTGCTGGATCAAGCTGGAGCAGTGTCAGAGAGCAGCCATCTGAGCATTAAGGGACATAGAAATGAACCAGATCACACCAACGCTCGACCATGTGGTAATTAACGTGCTCGATCAGCTTGATGCCGCGGCTGATTTGTACCGCCGCCTCGGTTTTCAGCTCACTGAGCGGGGGCATCACACATTGGGGTCGAGCAACCATCTGGCAATCTTCGGCGAGAATTACCTCGAACTGCTCGGGTATGAACCTGGACGGCAAACGGAGCGGGCGGATCTGTGGAAGCATCCATTGGGCCTGACAGGGCTGGTGTTCAAGACAACAGAGTCTTTGGCTCTTCATACTGCTCTTGCTGACAAAGGAGTACCTGTCGAAAATCCGGCCGAGTTCTCGCGCCCTGTCTCCCTTCCGGACGGCACCCGGGATGCAGCATTTCGGGTTGTGAGATTAGGATCACAGCTGATCCCGAACGGCCGTGTATTCTTCTGCCATCACTTTACGCCGGAACTCGTCTGGCGTGACGAATGGCGTCATCATCCCAACGGCGTCACTGATATCATTGAGTTCACAATTGCCGCTGACAATCCATCGAAGACAGCCGATCTCTATCGGATGATCTTTGGGTCTGAAGCAGTAACCGAGGTCTCCGGCGGTCATGCATTGCAGGCGGGCCGGGCGACAATTCAGTTTCTCAGCCCTGCTGAAGTGGACAGGCGCTTTGCCGGCGGGGCAGCGACCACCACAAGTCAGGGTGATCGTATGGTAGCGTTGACCCTCAGAACACGCTCACGCGAGCTGGTTCTCGAGAATCTCAGGTCCGGGCGGATTGCTGGAGCTCATGTAGCGTCGGATCGCATTGTCGTACCTGCCAACGAGGCCGGCGGCGTGGCTCTTGCATTTGTCGAGTGAGGCACCGGTTCAGCGCACGAAAAATGGTGTCCCCTCGAGTTCAGGCTCGTCGAACTCCTCCAGAGATCGGCGGATCACCTGCAGGTCCTCACGAAACAGGCTTGCAACGACTGCTGTTGCAAGCCGCTCTGCGGCAACATTGACACCTGGAATATCACTGGCGATTGCCCCGTGACTGAGGGCCGCGCCGTGATTGACGAGATGAATGCGTGTCAGGTCAGGATCCTGGCCAGGGTGCCGCTCGGTCAATTCGAATCCGGAGCCCAGGTAGGGAAAATCACCGAGATCCGAGCGTTGAAGCTCGTCAGGTGGCGCATAGCGGTCTCTCCAACGAGCGACCGAGGACGACCAGGCGCCCAGTTCTGGGATTGCTCCAGCGTCCACGTTGAAGCCGGTGCCCACAATCAGGAAATCATGCTCTTGAGGAGCTTCCTCTCCGCGGATACGCACAAGGACCTTCTCACCCTGCCGGGTTGCAGCTTCAGCCGGTCTGCCGAGGTGGATGTTAAACCCTTCCTGCTGCATGGCACGCCGTACGGTCTCATGCGGTGGAGGTGCTTGGGCATCGTTGAGATACACGAACAAGGACCAGCGGTCGGCGTCATCAAGAGCGCTCCAGCCATAGAAGTATCCTGGCGATGCAGAGCCGCGTCCTTTGTTGATCTGCGGCAGGATGGAGCGACGCACATACATGTCCACCCGCGCGGCCCCTTGCTCCAAAGCCGTGGCGGCATTGTCCCAGGCCGAGGCACCGCCCCCAAGGATTCCGATGCTTTTCCCGCGGAGATACTCGAAGTCGATTGCCTCATTTGTGTGCGCGGCGCGGTCCGGCCAGAGCGCGGGATCTACGATGTCCGGCAGGCGATCACCGCCTGCGCCCCCCCTTCCTGTCGCAAGGACGGCCCGTCTCGCTAACAACGTCTCCTGCCCCTGTGATGTCCTGATCCTGACCTTCAGCCCTCCGGCGGAGGGTGCGATTTCGCGAACGATGGTCTCGTGCTCAACAGGTAGGTTCAGCACGCGTTGCAGCCAGCTCAAATAGCGCGCCCAGACGGCGTTTGGAATTTTGTAGAGGGCTTCCCAGGCATCGTAGCCAAAGCCGGCTTCGTACCAGGCGCGGAACGTTAACGAGGGAATACCAAGCGCCGGACCCGGTAGGGTCTTGGGCGAGCGCAACGTGTCCATTCGGGCGAATGTTAGCCAAGGCCCTTCCCTGCCAGCCTGGTTGCGTTCAAGGATCCGAACGTTGCGAACGCCCTTGAAGATTAGGGCTGCGGCCGCCGCAATCCCGTTCATCCCGGCACCAACGACCACAACATCTGTAATGGGGATTCCATCCGATCGTGTCGTCTCAGCGGGCCAACTGGCAGCGGGAAACCCAAGCATTTCCAGATCACGGCGCACGTGCTCCTCGTGAGCGAGAAGCCCCGCATGGGACAGCTCGGTAGCATAGTGTTCGGACAATATGCGATTTCGATCCACGTTAGGGCTCGCCAGCGCCATCATGCGCAATGATTAAATGGCTTGGTCGGCTTCATAGCGGTAGCGGAAGTCACAGTGGGAGGCTCCTTCCATGATCGTCTGGGTTCGCGTCATCTTCAGTTTGGGATCATAACCATCACAGAAGGATCCATCGCGATTGCAGGACAGAAGCCCCCCGATCTCACCCAAACCCATGGCCTTGTACATCTCGGCGTAGCGACAGCGGGTGACGTTGAAGTCGAACCGGCTCTCATCCCGGTAGACCGGATCGATCTCAAGCGCATTTTCCGCCGTCCAGTTGGACTGGATGTCAATGAAGCTCTGAAGGCTGGTCCCACCCTCAGCTTGTGCCGCGAACTGTGCCGCCTGTTTGATTGAAGATCGCCGCACCGATTCCGCGATGAGCTGCTTGGCGTTGTCCTTGCCGTAGCGTTCGGTGAGGGTTTCATACACTTCCTTGAGAAGTTCCGCCTCGATGCGCCGCCGCTCAATGATCGGAAGGGGTTGGGACATAACCGTGCTCCTGCAGAGTGGGTGTAGAATAATGGAGAGCCGTAATCCTGCACAATTGAGTCAAGATACTGCCAATAAAGCGTCTGCCTGGACAGGCGGCACCCAGTCCCGCCCTGGAACCGAGGCCAGCAAGGCCTGCGTATAGGAATGGCGTGGCGCCCCAAAAACCTCAGCGGTCCAGCCCTCCTCAACCACCACGCCGCCCTGCATGACAGCAATGCGATCGCAGATCTGCGCGGCGACGCGCAGATCGTGGGTGATGAACACCATTGATAGGCCCAGTCGGCGGCGTAGGTCTGCAAGCAGGCGCAGAACCTGTGCTTGAACAGAGACATCGAGCGCTGAGACCGGCTCGTCCGCGACCAGCACCTGGGGCTCTAGGGCCAGGGCGCGGGCTAGTCCGATGCGCTGACGCTGCCCACCAGAAAATTCATGCGGGTATCGTTCAGTAGCGTCAGGATCGAGGCCTACGAGGGCAAACATTTCCTTGGCCTTGGCCAAGGCTCGTGCGGGCGCCTCCCCGTGGATGATCGGTCCCTGCGCGACCAGTTCGCCGGCCCGGCGTCGTGGATTAAGTGATGCAAATGGATCCTGGAACACCATTTGGATGTGTCGTGTCTGCTCTCTCATTGCTCTGCGCGAGAGGGCTGCGAGATCGGTATCGCCGAGGCGGATCGATCCCGAGTCTGGATCGAGCAGCCGTACGATGCAGCGGGCGAGGGTCGACTTCCCCGATCCGCTCTCCCCTACAATTCCGAGTGTCCCACCACGCGGCAGACTAAGGCTCACGTCCTGCACCGCATGCGTCACGCGCCGGCTCCGGCCTATCAGCCCTCCTTTGCGGTAGGTTTTCGAGACATGCTCGATCCGCAGAATTGGCTCTGCTGCTACATCCTGCGGCAGTGGTGGCGCGAGGGGCGGAACAGCCGCGATCAGTGCCTTGGTGTAGGGATGTTCTGGCCGATTGAGAACATCCTCTGCTCTCCCTGCCTCTACGAGCTTGCCACGCTGCATCACGGCGACTCGGTCGGCAATCTCAGCCACCACGCCGAAGTCGTGGGTAATGAACAAAACCGCTGTTCCTTTGCGCTCCTGAAGTTCCCGGATGAGCTTTAGGATCTGGGCTTGGGTTGTCACATCGAGTGCGGTGGTCGGCTCATCTGCGATAAGGACGCGCGGCTCAAGCGCCAGCGCCATCGCGATCATTGCCCGCTGACGCTGGCCGCCGGACAGCTCATGCGGGTAGGCTCGTTGGGCTCCTTCCGGATCCGGAAGGTGGACATCCTTCAGCAGATTGGTCACTCGCCGTGCGATTTCGGCCCGGTTGAGGTTTGTGTGTATGCGGAACATTTCGGCGATCTGGTCACCGATCGTCCGCAATGGGTTCAGGGCGGTCATCGGCTCCTGAAAGATCATGCCGATTCGGGCGCCACGGATCTTTCGCATCTCTGCATCGCTCAGCGTCAGAAGATTTTCACCTTCGAGCAGGATCTTTCCAGCCGTTGCCTGGACCCCTTCCGGTAAGAGACCCAGGATGCCGCCAGCCATCATTGATTTGCCGGACCCACTTTCGCCGACAATGCAGAGGATCTCGTTGGTTTTGAGCTCAAGGGAGACTTCTTCGAGTGCATGCAGCCGGTCGGCCCCCGGGGGCAGCGCAACGGTCAAACCCTCGATCGATAATAGGGTTTTCATCGCCGCCTCAGCCTCGGATTGAGGGCATCGTTCAGCCCTTGTCCAACAAGGGAGACCGAAAGCACAGTCAGTAGGATCGCCAGACCCGGAATGGCAGACACATACCACTGCGTCCGAAGAACCGACCGGCCAGTGCCGATGAGATTACCCCATGAAGGGATGTTGGGATCAGACAGGTTGAGGAAGGCCAAGGCGCTTTCCAGCAGGATCGCCACCGCCATGATGACGCTGGCATAGACGATGACAGGCGGCAGGGCGTTGGGCAGGATCTCGCGGAAAATGATTTGCAGGTCACGCATGCCGAGGGTACGGCACGCCTGAACGAACTCGCGGCTCCTGAGCGACAGGAACTCTGCTCGGGTGAGTCGGGCCGCAGCCGGCCAGGACACAAGACCGATAGCAATGGTGACGGTCTTGATGTCGGATCCGAACACCGCGACCAGCACGAGGAGCAGGAGAAAGTTTGGGAGCGTTTGGAACGCTTCCGTGATCCGCATAAGCACATCGTCGACAATACCGCCATAGTACCCCGCGATGGCACCGATCACGACTCCGATCGTGACAGCCAGAAGGGTGGCGACAATGCCGATGAGAAGTGAAACACGGGCGCCATGGAAAACTTGGGCGGCGATGTCTCGTCCTGTAGTGTCGGTGCCGAGCCAGAAGCGTGCATTGGTGAAGGGCCATTGCAGTGGGCGCCCGGCAAGTCCGAGAGGATCCTTCTGGAACAGGACCGGCGCACTGAGTGCCATGCCGACCACCAGAAGAAGCAGGAAAAGCCCAACGATAGCGGTCGGGCTCCGAACAAGGCGCTTTAGGGCATCCATGGCAGCCCTCAGGTCACAATGCGCGGATCAAGGCGCGCATACAGTAGATCAACGATAAAGTTGATCAGGATCACGAGCAGGGCCGACACGAAGACAATCCCGAGAAGGGTGTTGAGGTCCCGTTGCACAACAGCCTCATAGGCCAATCGCCCGAGACCCGGTAGGGCAAAGACGCTTTCCACGACCACGGAACCGCCGAGCATCGTTCCAGCCTGAAGGCCAACGAGGGTGACCATTGGCAGGAGCGCGTTTCGGAGAACATGCCCGGTGATGACGCGACGCGGGCTCAGGCCCTTTGCCCGGGCGGTTCGGACGAAATCAAGATTCATCACTTCCAGCATCGAGGCGCGCATGATCCGAAGGTACGTTGCCAGGAAGATAAGGGCCAGGGTCAGCGTCGGCAGGAGGAGATGCCATGCGATGTCGACAATCCGTCGAAGCCCTGTATAGCCTGCGCCGATCTCCTCAAACCCGCCAGCCGGCAGCCAGCCGAGCTTCACCGCGAAGATGACGATACCCATCAGGCCAAACCAGAAGGATGGTGTGGCGTAGAAGACAAGCCCGAGCGTCGAGATGAGCGTGTCCGGCCACCGGTTGACGCGCCGTGCTGCCAGCACGCCAAGTGCCATTCCTGCTGCGAAGGCAAAGCTTAAGGCCGAGCCCATCAAAAGAAGGGTCGCGGGTAGGCGCTCCAGGATTACCTCGGAGACCGGCTTGCCGTAGATTGCGGAGAATCCAAGATCGAGCTGAAGCAGTCGCCAAACATAGCGCCCCAGTTGTACGGCCACGGAAACGTCTAGCCCATAATACTGCCGCAACTCCTCGATCATCCTCGGATCGCCCCCGCCGATCTGGGCAACGAGGGCGTCAACCGTATCGCCAGGGGCAAGCTGCAGCAGCAGGAACAGCCCCGCCAGCAGCACGAACAATGTCGGCAAGCTGGCGGCGAGACGTCGGAGGGCAAGAAGCAGAACGCGCATGATCAGGATGCGGCAATCCAGGTATCATGCCAGTCGCTGGAGTCCCAGCGCGGCACGTTGTGGTGGTTGCGGACCTGCTTGCTCGTGGCTGCGAAGAACTGCCGCTCGGTGATCATCCAAACCGGGATCTCCTCGTTCACAGCCTTCACCCATTCGGCATAGAGAGCCTTGCGCTTTGCAGGATCAATCTCCGTGGCAGCTTGGTCGATCAGTTGATCGATCTTGTCGGACTGCCAGCCCCATTGGTTGGTCCAAGGTGCTCCTTTTGGTGAGCCCGAGCGGTACCAGACCGTTGTGGAGACAGCCGGATCCCCGCGATATTGGTGCCAGCCTGTGGCAAGATCAAAGTTCCAGTCGCGGTAGACTGTCGTAAGAGCGCCCGCGATGTCGAGCTGCACGATCTCGACCTTGATGCCAACCTCGGCGAGCGATTGCTGAATGAAGGTGGCGAGAAGAGGAACATCCTCGCCGTTCATGATAGGGACCAGCTTCAGCGTAAAGCGCGTTCCATTCGCGCCGGGCTTATACCCTGCCTCGTCGAGGAGAGCGGCGGATTTCTTCTTGTCAAATGGATAGGGAGGCGTGCCACCGGGATAGAAGGCCGGTGACGAGGACGGAATCGGTCCTGTTGCCGGTTTTGCCTGGCCGTAAAGGAAATTCTCGATGAAGAACTCCACATCGATGGCATGGGCAATGGCCCTCCGGACCCGCACGTCCGCGAGCTCCTTCCGGCGGGTATTAAACTCAAGCGTGTTGTTGAAGGCATTGGCCTCAATTCCGCGCGTCGAAACTTCGAAGCGCTCGTCTTCTTTCAGACGGTCAAGGTCCGACAGCGACAAGCCGTTGTAGGAGCTGAGCTGAATCTGCCCAGTCTCGAGGGCTGCAGCCACTGCAGACTTGTCCGTGATCACACGCCAGACGATACGATCGAGATAAGGAAAATCTTTGCGCCAGTAGTTTGGATTCCGTTCAGCGATGATGAACTGGCCCCGCTCATACTGGACAAACTTGAAAGGTCCCGTCCCGATAGGAGCCGTATTGGCAGGGTTTTCAAGGATGTTGGTTCCTTCGAACACGTGGCGCGGTGCGATATAGCCGAGGTCGCAGAGAGCACGTAGGAGCAGGTTGAGCGGCATCGGCCGTGAGTAGCGGAACACAGCCGTGTGCGGGTCCGGTGTATCGACAGCTTCAAGATACTGCTGGAGTTGAGTGCCATAGTTGAGATGCTTCTTCCACATCTCCATGGCGGTGTACTGGACGTCAGCAGCCGTGAATGGCTTGCCATCATGCCAAGTTACGCCTTGGCGAAGCTTGAATGTTATGGTCTTTCCGTCCGGTGTGGCCTCCCAGCTAGTGGCCAAGACCGGGGCTGGATTGCCCTTCGAATCCAAGTCAACGAGTGCTTCCATAATCTTGCTGGTGATCAGATAGACACCCGTCGAAGCACGAAGAGCCGGATTCAGGATGCGCTGTTCCGAACCAAGGTGGGCCGTCAGAACACCGCCACGCCTGGGCGTCTCTTGGGCAAAGGACATGCGAGAGAAGAGAGGGCTGAAGAGGGTGGCACTCGCGGAGAGCAAGGCATCACGACGGGTGAGGCGCATAGCAGAGGTCCTTAATAGCCGAAAACCGAAAGGACCCTAGCGCTCCCGGTGCTGGAGTCAACAGTCTTGTTCTGTTAAAAGAACTCAGCAGGAAGAAGCAAACATTTCACGTGCTGTTTTGTGATTTTCCCTCACCCCTGGGGTGCTCAGAGATTGAAGATGGATTTGTATTTCCTTCCAGGAGCTGTAATTCGATGAAACATAACTACAATAGACCAAGGCATTCTAGTGCGTTCTCAACAAATGTATAAACGCTCAGGTTTGATTAAAAATGCGAAGTTCAGTTCTGTATAAAGAACGAACGGTAGAAGATCCACCAGCTATATTTTGCGGCTCGAGGCGGTCTCGCGATTAAGCCGAACTCACCGCACCGATGTCAGCACCTTAACGCGGCGAATCTCCCGCTCGCTTATCTCTATCCAGCCCATGCCACATTCCCATGCCCGTCGGTTCAGGGAGGTGTGACATTCCTAGTTTGCACGATCAGGACATTCTAACTTTGCGGCCACACACGAAATTCGTTCAACATATCTTATGGAACCTGGTAATGTCAGCGAGCGCGGTCAAACCGATCTCTAAGCCATATTCCGCGCTAGCATCGTCTCAGTCGATCCTTGGAGAGTTTTGACAAGAAGTCTGTAACAGGTGCAGTCGCCGATCTACACCTTCTGCGCACTTCACTCCCCTATGACATCTGGCACTTTGGCTGGGTTCAACCTCAGCCAGAGAAGCTCCATGAGATCCATGTTCTCGGCCGCTTTGGCAGCTTGCAGCCTCCTCCTGTCCGTCCCGTCGGCCCTCGCGCAGAGCCAGACTCAGCGCGGCGAGTACCTGGTGACCATCATGGATTGCACCGGCTGTCATACGCCCGGCACCTTCCTCGGCAAACCCGATCTGCAGCGTCCTCTGGCTGGATCGGAGGTTGGCTTCCAAATTCCCGGGCTCGGCATCTTCTACCCACCGAACCTGACCCCTGATCTCGAGACAGGGCTCGGCAAGTGGAGTGAGGCCGACATCATCAAGGCGGTGCGAACCGGCGTCAGGACGGATGGACGTCAGCTTGTGCCGGTCATGCCCTACCACTCGTACGGCAAGCTCACGGATAGCGATGCCCGGGCTCTGGCTGGCTATCTCAAGAGCCTGAAGCCGATCAGGAACCAGGTACCTGGTCCGGTCGGGGCGAACGAGAAGCCCTCAGCCCCGTACCTGACGGTGGTCATGCCCCAGTAGCCACCTGGAGCACAGCACCCCAATCCAGAAGCCGGCAATCCCGGGGAGGCGCATATGACATCGGACATGCTCGAGGCTGAACTGCAGCGGCTGCGCGACGACCACACAGGGATTGCGGACCTGCTGGCTGAGCTGGAGGCGCACCTCGCGCGGCCGCTCCCACCGGAGCCGCCGTTTGAGGTCATTGCGAAGGTAACGGCCCTGCAGGATCGGGTTTATGCCATGGCCCGCAGGGTCGGGGGCATGAAGCGGATGATCCGCGACAAGATCCTGCAGCAGACGCTTGCAGCCGACTTCTCTCCGAACGACGAGAAGATTGAAGCTTTCGGTTAGCACCATAGCATTCTGAAGGGAGCCGGTTGGCGGGCGTCGCCATGGGTATTCGCTCTCCAGCGCGAAGCCCTCCTTGAGGATTGAGGAGCGAAACGATGGCGGGCCAAGATACCTGTCGCATCGTGCGGGGCAACGGCAGCTATGAGGGGCGCCAGGGCCTCACCTATTTCGCCGGGATCTCGGGGGAGAGCGTCGGTTCGCGCGGCATCTGCCTGCATCGGCTGCGAATGCCTCCCGGAGCCCGGGCCAAGGCGCATCTGCCTCTCGGCGATTAACCGAGCGTGTAGACGAGGGCCCAGCCGATAACACCTAGGGCAACCAGCAAACCGAACCATTCGAGGACGCGCGACAGCCTGTCATTGGCCGGCGACTTTGGACGAGCCACCAGGAGCTTGTTATCATCGTCAGCCATGTTGAGGAAATCCGACAACAGACGACAGATAGGACCATTGGCATGAGCGCGTCATCATCTTCATCTCTCTCGTGCAATCACAACAACGGCGTCAAACCCCTGCCGCTTGCGTTTGGATGCCAAGGCAAACGCCGCGGAGAGTGCCTGCTCCTCTGTGGAGTGAACTGAGATACTTCGCCCGTCGTGCGAGACCGACCAGACATCATCCCCTGTACGCGTTACCACCACCCGTTCCACGCTTGTGGCTCCTTTGGAGACCACCTTCAAGCGTAGATGCCCAACGCCAAGTCGCAATGAACTCAAAGGGATAGAGTCGTATTTTAGAACAACTCTCCAAGGGATAGATCAACAATCCCTTGAGGTTATGGTTCTTGCACGGGGGTTACTTCTGGTGGCTGATGTCAGAGGCGTCAGGCTACCTGGAAGGCGCGGAGGGCCCGTTCGCGGATTTCGTCCCGCTGATCCTGGAGGGCGTTCCTCTACCCTCGAATCTCCTCATCGGACGTGCACTTGCGTGCGTCAGGGCACAGCAGCCTTCTAGGAAACTGGTTAATGAGCCCTTACCACAAGGGTTGGGGTGCGACATGCCAGCGAAAAAGCAGAAAGGTGTTTCCTTTGCGCAACGTGAGATAGCGCGGCTTGAGCAGAAACTCAGGGCGGTTGACGCGCAGATCGCTCGACTGGAACGAGATCCAGACCTCGGCCTTGCCACACGGGATCATTTTATCGTCTGGAAGCGGCCGTGCCTTTTTGCTGCTTGGCCGTCTGTGATCCAATAGTCCTCTCATCTGCACGCGCCCTACCTGCGCTTGGGAACACAGCTGTAGCAATACAGTCTTGACGCTGGCGTGTGGTAGACTAGGTGCCGGACTGCTGATCCGGGAGGTGGGTGATGATCCGAGCCTTGTGCCATACTGCCGACAATGCACTGGCTATCGAATTCGACGCGACGCCATGGTTTGTCGAGGCTGACCGGCAGAGCCTTCTGCACTGAGCCAAGCAAGGCTGGTCCAGCACGTGGGTTGCCGACGCTCTCGAGGCGCACCCTGGCTACGAGGGTCTCCATCAGCTGGTCCATTATGCCGCCACGCGGCTGCGGGAGGAGTCACTCGAGGATCCCATCTGGAATGCGCTCGATTGCAGCATCAGCCAATCTGATGCGATGCACTGGCTAGCCGAGAATAGGCCAGAGCTCGTGGCAACGATTCAGGATTAACATAAGTCCCAGTAACCCATCGCATCCAAGCAGGCCTGTACGGCTGCGTGGGCGGATGAGCACATCCGACTCTGCGGGCTATTCTGAAAGTGGGCCAGAGTAAGGTCGTATGGCAGCTTGCCTATAGGAATACGGCTACGGTCGGTATGCTTACAAAGCATAACTCACTTTCCTTCATGATCACTCCCGAATGAGGTGCTCCAAACCCATATAAGTTCCATCACAGACAATCAGAAATTCCTCGCTGGACGAGGCAGTTAGCACCTAAAGGCAAGACATATTCGTAACTTACATCCTCTCCCAAATCCGTGCGTATCTGCGTTATCGCGAGACGGTTCGCGAACTGTCGCAGCTTGGTGATCGTGAGCTCAGCGATCTGGGCATCGTCCGGTACGACATTCACAACGTCGCACGCACTTCGGCGGCTGCAGCCTAACTTGCTTCAGCTTCGTAGGTGATGCTCAGCCCGCCCTCCGGCGGGCTTTCGCATTTCTGGATATCGCGAAACAGGCCAGAACCCTGAAGCTCTGTTCCAGCCAAATCCTGCTTGAGCGCTTCGCCAACCCTAAGCCCAATTAACTCTCGTGTGTCGTTCGCTGACCTTCACGTGCTAAAGAGGCCCAGAAACTCACATTCGGGCTTCTATCAATCCTTCTCCGCTACGCACCCAAGCCCCTGATCATTCAAAGCTTCGACTTCCATGATGAAAGCTGACCTCTTATCCAAGGCCCAGGAGCAGCGCCCGAAGCCGCTCGCCGCCGAGATCCGCCCGCAGACTCTCGACGAACTCATTGGACAGCAGCATATCCTGGGCCCGAACGGGCCCTTGCGGCGGCGCGTCCGAGCTGGTCGTCTCGGCACGGTCATCCTCTTTGGCCCGCCCGGGGTAGGCAAGACCACGATTGCCCGGGCGATCGGCCAGGAGATGAAGAAGGAGTTCCGCTCCCTGCACCCGGCCAGCAGCAACGTTTCCGACATCAAGGCTGTGGCACACGAGGCTCAGGCCAAGGACGTCCTGGTGTTCATTGATGAGATCCATCGCTTCAGCAGCGCACAGCAGGATTATCTCCTCGATCTCACCGAAACCGGCACGTTTGATCTGATTGCCGCTACAACGGGCAATCCCTATCATGTGCTCACCCCTGCCCTCGTTTCTCGTGCATCCATTTTCCAGCTGGAGCCTCACTCACTGGAGGATCTGCAGCAGGTGGTGGAGCGGGCCGTAGCCTTCCTCGCGAGCCACAAGGATCTACACGTTCATCCTGATGGCGAGGCTATAAAGCAACTCGTCGGTCGAGCCGGAGGAGATGCTCGCCGCGTGTTGAACGCCCTTGAGACATTGGTGCTCGGAGCCGAATCCGGTTCAGTCATCTCGATCACTGGCGGCATGGTCGATGAGGTCTATCAGGCCTCTCCCCTGCCCTTTGATCGCAAGGGCGACTATCACTACGATACGATCTCCGCCTTCATCAAGTCGATGCGCGGCTCGGATCCAGACGCCACCCTCTACTGGCTGGCCCGGCTGATCCATTCCGGTGAGGATCCTCGCTTCATCGCTCGTCGCATTCTCATCCACGCATCGGAGGATGTCGGCCTCGCTGACAACACGGCCCTTCAGACTGCCGCAGCTGCTCTAACGGCCGTCCAGCATGTTGGCTACCCGGAAGCCCAAATCGTCCTGGCCCATGCCGCTTTGCACATCGCCCGGGCACCGAAATCGAACTCGGCCTGCCGCGGCATTGGAACCGCAATGGCCTATGTCAAATCGGAGCCCATGGTCCCGGTGCCTCCACATCTGAGGGACGGGCACTATGCCGGAGCAGCCAAGTTGGGCCATGTCGGCTACCAGTTTCCGCATGACGATCCGCGTGGCTGGGTTGAGCAGACCTACGCCCCCGGCATTGAGCTTGGTCAGTTCTACCAGAGTGATGGCCGGGGCAGTCAGACGTTCGAGGCACGAGCTGATGCTTGGTGGGAGCGCGTCACCGGTCAGCCGCAGCCACAGCAATGGCAGGAAGAACCCGGCAGCAGCTGAGGAGAAACCTAGGATTGCGTCACTTCTGCACCTGCAGGGTAGGTGAGAAACGATTCAAGCGCGGAACGAGATGAACACTGCACCTTTCGAAATCATTCCGGCCTGGCGGATCGCACGGTTGAGGACGGCCTTGCGCGATGCGGAGCAGCGTGGTGCGAACCCGGATGATGAGGGGCACGATCTTCTCCACCGCGCCCTCCAGCGTCGCTTCGCTTTGGCCCGACGACGCGCGAAGCATGGGCCAAGACTGGTCTCCAAGCCGAAGACCACGCGCAAAGGCCGCAGCTTTCCGCACCTGAAACTGGTTATCATCTGGCGCGCCATCCTTAGCTGTCGCCCCTTGGCTTGGAGGCAGGGCGACAAGGCGCCGTTTGGCAGCATTCGCAAGGCGCATGATCAGGCTGTTGCGGCGTGCCGTGCCGCCGGCCTTGCGCCACCCCGTTATCGCACCGTCTATGTCCTGTGGCATCGCGGCGTACCACCGGCGGACCTCGTGGTAGCGTTGCGAGATGGATCTACAACGCCGACGGAGTAGCAAACTTACCAGACAGCGGGATGAAGGCGCCCCTTCCAGCGTTCATGGCGCGGGAGTTGAGCCGCGGCCGCCTGCCGTTTTGTTAGCCTGCGCGGGACCGCAGTCGACGGGGCCACCGATGGCACAGTCAGTTCTGCCTCTGGTATTGTTTCAGATGCTATCGCCTGTTCATCGACAGCAGGAGCCTTCTTCCGTGGCTTCCGTGAACCGGCCCTCACGCCCTTGCCTTGTGCAGCATGAACGTCATGGACAGGGGGTGGATCCTCGGCATCATCGAGAGCGCCGTCCGTCTGCGGCACGGCTCTGCCACGCACTTGATCTCCTGCATGTGTGGTTTCCGCATCCTCAAAGGCTGTCGCAGTCAGATCGAATTCCATCTGTTCCCGACGGGTCTCAACCGAAGAGCGCTTGCGGCGGACAGGTTCAACGGGTTCTGAACTGCTCCACACAGGCTCGACGATGCTCGGCAGGATGCGTGGGGCAGGAGCTTGCTCAACTGCCGCTTGAGGCTCTTCCTTCGGAAAAATCTCAATGGCCTCAACCAAGGTCAGCTCAGACAGGCGCCTGGGCGGGAGGTGAGGACGCTGACCCTGAACGCGGGTTTTCTTGATCTCAACAGAAAAAGTCTTGATGTTCCGCTTCATCTCATATGCTGATCATAAAATTGAATGATGACGACCTAAGATCTTACCGGCACGACGTCAACCTTAGGAACACATGTGGCTTTCATCTGAAATCGTCGTAAATCGGCCGATTTCAGAATATCTTCTGCACGATTACGTCTTCCAGACAGCATCAGATCCTTCCCTTGTGAGAGAAGTCTACAGGTTTATGCGGCTCGTCGGGCAAACAGCCTCTGCAGCAGGCGAGGCTTATCATTCACAATGACAACTCCGGTGCCCTCACCCTTTAGTCGCCGCGCCGCCTCGAGATAGGCCTGAGCCGGTGCACTGCCAGGGCTGCCCAGGGTCACTGGCGCTCCGATATTTGAGCTCAGCAGCACTTCCCCACTCTCCGGCACAATGCCCAGCAGCGGAATGGACAGGATCTCCAGCACATCCTCTACCTTCATGATCTCGCCGCGCCGGGCACGGACAGGATCATAGCGGGTGAGAAGCAGATGTTTGTCGATGCGCTGGCCGCTCTCGGCTTTGGCTGTCTTGGCGTCGAGCATGCCAATGATACGGTCCGCATCACGGAGTGAGGAGACTTCCGGATTGACGACGACGACCGCCACGTCCGCATGCCGCATGGCCAGGGTGGCTCCCTTCTCAATGCCGGCCGGGCTGTCGCAGATCACCCAGTCGAACTGGGTGCGTAGATCACCGATGATCTGTGCGACGCCCTCGTTGGTCAGGCTGTCCTTATCGCGGCTTTGCGAGGCCGGCAGAAGAGCCAGCGTATCCAGGCGCTTGTCTCGGATGAGCGCCTGCGAGAGCTTGGCCTCTCCTTTGATGACGCTGATCAGGTCAAAGACCACGCGTCGCTCGGCCCCCATGACCAGGTCCAGATTGCGCAGTCCGATATCAAAGTCGACGAGCACGACCTTCTGGCCTGTCTGAGCGAGGGCCGCACCCAAGGCGGCCGTGGAGGTGGTCTTGCCGACGCCTCCTTTGCCGGAGGTCACGACAAGCACCCTGCCCTGTCTGGTCTTTGTCTTCGCCTTGGTAGGCCTTGGCCTTGGCTTCTTCATCGCTGGCATTTCTCCAGAGAGACCGTGAAGAGGCACGGTACCCACGCAGGCACATGCGAAATCGAGAGGCAGCAACGGCAACGAGGCGTACCGCACTGGAGCAGTGCCGGATGTCCCCGTGAGCAGACCTATTCGGCGCCGGAAATGGTTACCAGACCGTTAACAGGCTCGAGTAAGATCGGGCAGCTTCGGGACAGGTTCTTAGCGATCCATTAACCATCGTGTCGCGACCATGGGCTCGTTGATCCGCTGGGATTTGGATCAGCCCTCTCCTCCAAAGCAGACGGGGCGCGGATGAACCGCCTCGGCTGCTTTGGGGATAGGAGCGGTCCGGTGCAGTAACTGTCTCGTAACCACGATCTCAATCGAAATTGATCCAAACGGCAGGCACAGCATTGGTCCTGTGTCTGAGCGCGAGAGGACTGCCCATGACTATTCTCGATCCAATCACTGGAAACCTCGTCATGATCGATACGTCGAGCAGACCGCGCCGCTGACATTCCTGTGTCTCTGGAGGGTGGTGATGAAACGATCCTCGGCACGCCGGGCCAGGCGCTGGATCATTCACGAATTGACCCGCTGCCTCGATCAGCTGCCCGAAGCGGCTGTCAGGACCGCCGTGCTGAGCGGTGGCAGTAGCAGGGATGGCGATGGACCGACCTAAAGCGCTTTTGATCTGGGCTTGAATCCATTCGGGTGGGTTGCGCGTTGACTGGGATATGGCC
>NZ_JAGPUP010000492.1:0-28404 GCF_018069605.1 Microvirga sp. HBU67558
CGGAGTTCGCCGAGACCGCCAAGCGCCTGATCGACATGTTCAACGAGAACTTCAAGCGCTTCGAGAGCCACGTGGACTCGGACGTTCGCTCCGCCGGACCGCAGACCTCGATCGCGGCCTGACGGGTTTCGATCCCATCCCTCCAGAAGGCGGCCCCCGGGCCGCCTTTTTCATGGGCCGCCGACGGACACCGAATTGGCATGTGGCTGACGCTTCGCCGTGCCAAGATGCTCCGGCACCGAACGATGCTCCGTGCCAGGATCATCCAACACCCACCGATGCGCCGGCAGCGCTTCCCACCCATGCGTCCGGCGAATTCCAGAGCATCCGAAAACATGTATGATGACATGCAAATAACGCGAGCCTGCTGTCGGCGGGCCTGAACCCGGTGGGATACGCCCTTGCTCCGTCTGACAGGTGTGCTCTTCGCGATCGCCGCAAATGGTCTGTTTGCGACCAGCGACACCCTGGTGAAGCTTCTCTCCCTGCGTTACCCCATCTTCCAGATCATCGCCATGCAGGCAGGCGTCGCCTGCATCGTGGTGGGCATCGTCATCTGGCGCGACAAAGCCTGCCGGCTCTCGGCCGTTCGGAACCCCAAGATGCTGATCGGACGAGGATTCCTGGCCGGAATCGGCACGGTCTCCGGCTTCTATGCCTTCTCGCTCCTGCCGCTCGCCGACGTCTACGCCATCACCTTCGGCTCGCCCCTCGTCGTCACGGTGGCGGCCGCGTGGCTTCTCGGCGAGCGCACGGAGCCGGCGCGATGGGCCGCGATCGTCGTGGGCTTTTCCGGCATCCTGATCATGGTGCAGCCGGGCTATACGGCCCTGTCCCTCGGGCATCTGGCGGCGTTCCTCAATGTCTTCGTCGGTGCCGGCGTCATTCTGATCATGCGCACGATCGGCTCGCAGGAAAACCGCGCCATCATGGTGGCCGCCGTGATGGCCGGACAGCTGACTGCGAGCCTGCCCGGCATGTACCTGAGCCATGCGCCCGCATGGAGCGATCTGGGATTGGTGACTTTGTCCGGATTCGTGATGGTGTCGGCGCAGTTCCTCATGCTGGAGGCCCTGCGCCGGGCGCCTGCGTCCAGCGTCGCTCCCATGCAGTACACCAAGCTCGTCTGGGCCCTGCCGATCGGCCTGTTCGTGTTCGGCGACGAGCCGAAGCCGCATGTGCTCGCCGGCGCCTTCGTGGTGATCGGATCGGTCTTGTACCTGCTCGCTCACGGGCGGCGGGCCGAGAACAGGATGGCGCAACTGCGCAGGAGCGGGGCCGAACGAGTGGAGCCTTCCGTGCAGCCGCAATGTCTCGAGGGGAAGAAGCTTGGTTGAGCATCAAAACACCGTGCTGCCGACAGGATCGACGCTATCGTTGCAAGGCAAGACGGCCGTCATCGTCGGAGGGTCGAGCGGGATCGGCAACGCCATCGCGCATGGCTTCCAGGCCGGCGGTGCCAGGGTGGCGATTGCAGCGCGAACGTCGGCAAAACTGGAGGAGGCGACACAGCGCCTGCAGGAAACTGATCCGGCAGCGCGCGGCTACGTGGTCGACGCGGCGCACCCGGAGGAGATCGACGGCCTCGTCGCGTCCGTCCTGACCGATTTCGGGTCTGTGGACATTCTGGTCGCGTGCCAGGGCACGACCATCCTCAAGCCTGCCGAGGAGGTCACGCCGGACGAGTATGACGGGATCATGCAGACGAACCTGCGCAGCGTGTTCTTCACCTGTACGCGCTTCGGCCGGCACATGCTGGAGCGCAGGTCGGGCTCGATCATCACCATCGCGTCGCTTGCCGCCCATCGCGGCTGGCCGCTCGCCTCGGTCTACGCCGCGAGCAAGCACGGCGTCGTCGGGGTGACGAAGACTCTGGCCGCCGAATGGGCCGACCGGGGCGTGCGCGTCAACGCGATCTCGCCGGGATTTTTCATGACCGAGCTGAACCAGGCCAAGATGAGTCAAAAGCGCAAGGGCAATGCGCTCCTGAGAACGCCCGCGGGCCGCTTCGGGCAGCTCGACGAACTCGTGGGCGCGGCGATCTATCTGGCCTCTCCGTCCGCGGGATTCGTCACCGGAACCGTGCTCAGCGTCGACGGAGGCTATCTCGCGTCCGGGATCTGATCAGACTCACGCGACGAAGAACGGAATGCGCATCACGTGGCGATAGGTCTCGCCGGGGCGCAGCACCGCCGAGGGGAAATGCGGGATGTTCGGAGCGTTCGGGAAGTTCTGCGTCTCGAGCGCGAAGCCCGCATGCTTCTCGTAAACGGCGCCGCCTTTGCCGACGGCCGGCACCTTGCCGAAATGGTTGGCCGTGTAGAACTGAACACCGGGCTGATTGGTCCAGATCTCCAAGCCCCGGCGTGAGACGGGATCCACTGCACGGGCCGCGCGGCGCAGGGGCTCCCCCCGGTCGTCGAGACAGAAATTGTGGTCGTAGCCGGCCTCGGGGAGCTGGGTCGTGTCGTCGATCATCGCGCCGATGGGACGTAACGATCTGAAATCGAATGCCGTTCCGGCCACGGGCGCGAACGCGCCGGTGGGAATCTTGCCGGGCCCGACCGGTGTATAGCGGTCGGCGTCGATCAGCAGGTGCTGGTCGCGGACATGGCCGGAACCGTGGCCGGCGAGGTTCCAATAGCCGTGATAGGCCAGGTTCACCACCGTCGGGCGGTCCGTCGTCGCCTCCATGACGATCTCGAGTGCCGGGTCACCGGTCAGACGATATGTCACTGACGTGGTCACGGCGCCGGGATAGCCCTCGTCGCCGTCGGGCCGGTGCAACGTCAGCCGGACGGCGTTGTCGGCCGTATCGGGCTCACCTGTCCAGATCCGCTTGCTGAAGCCGCCGAAGCCGCCATGGATGTGGTTCGGCGGCTCGTTCGGCGACAGGGTATAGGTCTCGCCATCGAGCGTGAAGCGCGCATCCGCGATGCGGTTGGCGAAACGGCCGCAGATCGCGCCCGCCGAGCCGCGGTTTTGCACGTAGGAAGCCGGATCGTCATAGCCCAGAACGATATCGGCGGCTTGTCCCTCGCCGTCCGGAACGAACAGGCGGCTCAAGGCGGCCGCATAGGTGATGATCGTCGCACGGACAGGGCCGGTTTCGATCTCGAAGGCCTCGACCGGCTGACCGTCGATGGCCCCGAAGGCGGTTTTTTGAATGCTCATGAGCGGACACGAAAAAGCCGGCGGCGCCACCGGGAGGCAGGGCCGTCGGCAGGGGGAGGATCAGTGGATCTCGGGCTCCGGCACGCCGCCGGATCCTTCGAGGAAGTCGAAGTCGCAGCCCTCGTCCGCCTGGCGGATGTGCTGCGCGAAGAGCTTGTTGTAGCCGCGCGGGTAGTCGCGCGGCGGCGGCGACCAGGTGCGCAGGCGGTCCTTGATCTGCTCGTCGCTCACATGAAGATGGATCGAACGGTTCGGCACGTCGACGGTAATGAGGTCGCCCGTGCGCACGGCCGCGAGCGGGCCGCCGATATGGGCCTCCGGCGAGACGTGCAGGATGCAGGCGCCGTAGCTCGTGCCGCTCATGCGGGCATCGGAGATGCGCAGCATGTCGCGCACGCCCTGCTTGAGGAGCTTCTTCGGGATCGGCAGCATGCCCCATTCCGGCATGCCCGGACCGCCGATGGGACCCGCATTGCGCAGCACCATGATGTGATCGGGCGTGACGTCGAGGTCGAGGTCGTTCACGGCCTTCGTCATCTCGTCATAGGTGTCGAAGACGATCGCCGGACCCGTGTGCTGCAGCAGCCGCGCTTCTGCGGCGGGCGGCTTGATCACGCAGCCCTTCGGGGCCAGGTTGCCGCGCAGGATGGCCGTGCCCCCGGAGGCGGCGATCGGCTTGTCGAGCGGACGGATCACGTCATCGTTGTAGACGGCCGCACCTTCGAGCGCGTCCCGCAGGGTCCCGGCCACGGTGCGCTCGTCGAGATGGAGCATCGGGGCGAGGCGCGAGAGAAGGCCGCGAATGCCGCCGGCGATGTGGAAGTCTTCCATCAGCCACTCGCCCGACGGTCGGAGATTGGCGATCACCGGAACCTTCTGGGCGAAGTCGTCGAAATCCTGCAGGTTCACCTCGACGCCCGCGCGTCCTGCCATCGCCACGAGATGGATCATCGCGTTCGTCGAGCCGGCAAGAGCATTGTGGACCATCAGGGCATTTTCGAACGAGCGGCGGGTGAGAATGTCGCTCGGCTTGAGATCGTCCCAGACCATCTCGACGATCTTCCGGCCGGTGAGGCTCGCCATGCGCGGATGCGCGGCGTCGACGGCCGGGATGGAGGCGGCGCCGGGCAGGCTAAGCCCGAGCGTCTCGACGATGGACGTCATGGTGGAGGCCGTGCCCATGGTCATGCAGGTGCCCGGCGAGCGCGCGATGCCCGCCTCCATGTCGTTCCATTGCTGGTTCGTGATGGTGCCGGCTTCCTTCTCGGCCCAGTACTTCCAGATGTCGGAGCCCGAGCCGAGGATCGTGCCGCCATGGTGGCCACGGATCATGGGGCCGGCCGGCATGAAGATCATCGGCAGGTTCATGCTGATCGCCCCCATGACGGTCGCGGGTGTCGTCTTGTCGCAGCCGCCCATGAGCACCGCGCCGTCGATGGGATGCGAGCGCAGGAGTTCCTCCACCTCCAAGGCGAGGAGGTTGCGGTAGAGCATCGTGGTCGGCTTGACGAAGTTCTCCGACAGCGACAGGGCGGGGAGCTCAATGGGGAAGCCGCCCGCCTGCCACACGCCGCGCTTCACGTCCTCGACGCGCACGCGGAAATGGGCGTGGCAGGGATTGATGTCGCTCCAGGTGTTGATGATCGCGATCACCGGCTTGCCCATGAAGTCCTCACGCGCATAGCCCATCTGAAGCGTTCGGGATCGATGCCCGAAGGACCGCAGATCAGTGACGCCGAACCAACGGTGGCTCCTCAATTGCTCGGGCGATCGCTTGGCCATTCTCGTTTCTCTCCCTGCGCCTCGCGGCGCAAAAGCCATATATCATACAAATTTAGAAATTGGTCGCCGTTTTGGCCCCTGCTGTCAAGGGCAGAGGGCCGTTTTGCCTGCGGCGTCTAGGCTTTCGCAGCCGACCGGACTTTGATCGGTTTGGACGCGGGCTTGGCCGAGACCTGCAGCATCCGGGCCGAATACCGGTTGCGGCTGTTGGCGAGATGCGCGCGCATCATGGCGGCCGCGAGGTTCGAGTCGCCCATGGCGATCGCATCCCGGATCGCCCGGTGCTCCCGCTCGATCACGCCGAGATAGTCGCGCTGGCGCTGATCCTCGCCCACCGGGTTGAGCTGGCCCAGGCGGCGGGGTACGGCGAACTCCCCGAGGAAATCCAGGAAGCGCGCGAAATACGGGTTCTTGGTCGCGCCCGCAAGGATCCGGTGGAATTCCAAATCCGCCGCGATGCCGTAGTCTTCGCCCTTGGTGATGTTCTCCAGGGCGCGGTCGAGCGCGGCCAGCTCCTCGTCGGTCCGGCGCACGGCCGCCAGCGAGGCCGCTTCCACTTCCACGGCCAGGCGCAGCTCCAGCATGGCCAGGATGTCGTCGACCTCGCCGTTGCTGAGAGACGCGAAGAAATCCGATTTCGGCGGGGGCGGGAGCACGAAGGCGCCGGCGCCCTGGCGGGTCTGGACAAGCTTCGCCGCTTTGAGGGCCGCCACGGCCTCGCGCACCACCGTCCGGCTGACGCCGGCGGCCGATGCCAGTTCGGCTTCGGTGGGCAGACGATCACCTGCCTGCAGCCGTCCCTCGGCGATCTCGCGTGAGATCGCCTCCGCCAGATCGCTCACGAGATTGCGCTTGCGGGCGACGGTGTTGAGGGACAGGCCGGATAGGAAAGAGCGTTCGTTCATGGGGCCGTTGAGTGCCTGTTTCGAGGCGCTGAATGCTGAAGGGGTCCAGGGTCGCTGCCGGTTGTTCGGAAACGATCCGTCAAGACTGCGCCGAGTTCCGGTGCAGCGGCCGGCCTGTCAGGTGATTTGCCTGGTTCGGCAGGCCAACTTGTCGTATGTCTCACTACTTGCTGGGCTCTCCCAAGTCAAAAGAAATCGTTATTACAGGCACATATCCTGGTGGAAAGGTGCCCCTGCGCGGAACGATTATGATCTCATTCATGTCCGCTTGTCAAAATTTGTATGTTGCCATACAAGATGGGCTGCAATTCCGATGCCGAAGTTCAATGAAAACGGGAATCAGGGAGAGAACACATGAGGAAGTTGCTCGCGGCGATCGGCCTCTCGCTGCTCGGTCTTGGCGCCGCGCAGGCGCAAAGCCCCGCTTGGCCGCAGAAGCAGGTCACGATCGTCGTGCCGTTCGGCGCCGGGGGCACGACCGACCTGTTCGCCCGCATCGTGGCCGAGCAGCTTCAGGCCAAATACGGCAAGCCCTTCGTCATCGAGAATCGTCCGGGAGCGGGCGGCAATATCGGGACGACGGCTGTCGCCAAGGCTGCGCCTGACGGTCATACGCTCCTCGTCGGCACGGTGAGCACCCATGCCATCAACCCGTTCCTCTACAAGAACCTCCCTCACGACGCCGAGAAGGACTTCATCCCGATCACCGGCCTGGCCAAGCTCCCCAACCTTCTTGTGGTGACACCCAAGGTTCCGGCGAAGACCTTTGCGGAATTCGTGGAATACGCCAAGCAGAACCCGGGCAAGCTGAACTACGGCTCGTCCGGAGCCGGAACGTCGCAGCATCTGGCGGCCGAGCTGTTCCAGCTCAAGACCGGCGCGAAGATGACCCACGTGCCGTTCCGCAGCTCCCAGGACATCGTCAACGGCCTGCTCGGCGGGCATATCGACCTGGCTTTCGACAACATGACCATCGCATGGCCTCAGGCGCAGGCCGGCACCGTCCGGGCGCTCGCCGTCACGAGCCCCGAGCGCAGCCCGCAGGCGCCGGAGGTCCCGACGGTCGCCGAGACCTTGACCGGGTTCGATGCCACCTCCTGGAACGGGCTCTGGGCGCCAGCCGGCACGCCGCCGGCCATCGTCGACACCATCGCGGCCGACGTGAAGACCATTCTCGAGAAGCCCGAGGTCCAGAAGAAGGCCGCCGAGCTGGCCTCGACGCCGGCACCGATGACCCCGCAGCAGTTCGCCGAGTACATCCAGGCCGAGCGGCAGAAATGGTCCGAGGTGGTCAAGGCCGTCGGCATCCAGCTCGGCCAGTGAGAGCCGATTCTTGAGAATGAAACCGGGCGATGCCCATCCGATCCCAAACCGCCCCTGAAACAGCGAGACCGCATCCATGCTGACGAAGATCGAAACCTCCGAACTTGCCCGCTCCGTTCTGGCGGTTCCGCCCTTTGCCCTGACGCCTGATCTCGAGGTCAACCCGGACGCCAATGCGAAGCTGATCCGCCATCTCGAGGCCGGCGGCGTGTCGACGCTGCTCTATGGCGGCAACGCCAACGTGCACAACTGGCCGGTCTCGCGCTTTGCCGACTGGCTCGACAGCCTGGAGGATTCGGTCGCCGACAGCACCTGGCTGATCCCCTCGGTCGGCCCGGATTGGGGCAAGCTCGTCGACGAGGCGGCGATCCTCAAGAGCCGCCGCTATCCGGTCGCGATGGCGCTGCCGATGATCGCCCCGCAGACGCCGGACGGCGTGGTGCGCGGGCTTGAGGATTTCGTGAGCCGGTCCGGCGTTCCGCTTATCGTCTACATCAAGACCGATCAGTATGTGCCCGCCAAGGCGATGGGCCGGCTGGTCGAGCAGGGCGCCGTCTTCGGCATCAAATACGCGGTGCCGCGCACCGACCTGACGCAGGATTCCTACCTGCAGGAGCTGATCGACGCGGTCGGAGCGGAGCGGATCGTGAGCGGCTTCGGCGAGCCTCCGGCCTTCCCGCATCTGACGCATTTCAAGCTGGCCGGCTTCACGGCAGGCTGCGTGTGCATCGCGCCGCACCTGTCGATGGCCTACCTTCATGCGCTGAAGCGCGGCGACGAGGCCGAGGCCAAGCGCCTCCTCGAAGTCTTCCTGCCTCTCGAGGCGATCCGCGAGCGCCACAACGCGATCCGAGTTCTCCACACGGCCGTGTCCCTGTCGGGCGTCGCCGACATGGGCCCGATCCTGCCGCTCCTCACCGAGGCCGATCCGGCGATCCACGGAGAGATCAAGGAAGCCGCCCAGGCTCTCCTGGCGGCCGAAATGACCGCTCGACAGCAGGCCGCTGCCGCGTAATGTGACCGGCATCGTCGGTCGGCCGGCTTGAGCCGGCAGCATGCAGGGCGCTCGTGATATCCATGCCTGAAACCCATTCCGATCTCCTGGGCGTGCTCGCCGCACGCCTGGGAGCCAAGCACGTCATCGTCGATCCCGCCGCGATGGAAGGCTACCTCGTCGAGGAGCGAAAGCTCTATCGCGGCGCCGCTCTCGCCGTGGTCCGTCCCGGCACCACGGAGGAGGTCGCCTTCGTCGTGCGGGAATGCGCGAAGGCGCAGGTCGCGATCGTGCCCCAGGGCGGCAATACCGGGCTCGTCGGCGGCGGGGTGCCGCACACCGGCATTGTCCTGTCGCTCGCCCGGCTCGACCGCGTCCGCGAGGTGAATGCCTTCAACGCCGCCATCACGGTCGAGGCGGGCTGCATCCTGAAGACCGTTCAGGATGCCGCAAGCGAGGTGGATTGCATCTTCCCGCTTTCCCTTGCCTCCGAGGGCTCGTGCCGGATCGGCGGCAATATCGCGACCAATGCGGGCGGCGTGAACGTCCTGCGCTACGGCAATACCCGCGATCTCGTGCTCGGGCTTGAGGTCGTTCTCGCCGACGGGCGGATCTGGAATGGCCTGAAAGGTCTGCGCAAGGATAACACCGGCTACGACCTCAAGAACCTCTTTGTCGGCTCTGAAGGAACGCTGGGCATCATCACGGCCGCGGTGCTGAAGCTGTTCCCGCGGCCCAAGGCCCAGGTCGTGGCCTTCGTGGGATGTGCCTCGCCTCATGCGGCGCTCGGCCTGTTCGAGAGCCTGCGCCGGACCATGGGCGACGAGCTGACGGCCTTCGAGTACCTGCCACGCTTTGCCTTGGAGATCGTGCTGAGACATGCGTCCGGGGCCGTCCGACCGCTCGCGGGCGATCACCTCGCCTACGCGCTGATCGAAGTGTCGTCGCCCGATCCCGATCTCGACCTGCGCGAACAGTTGGAAAGATCCTTGGGAGCCGCATTCGAGAGCGGCACCATCGAGGACGCGACCATCGCGACCAGCGAGGCCCAGAATGCGGCGCTCTGGCACCTGCGGGAAAGCCTCTCCGACGTGCAGGGGCTCGAGGGAGGGTCGATCAAGCACGACGTCTCGGTGCCCGTCTCGGACGTTGCCGATTTCATCGTCGCGGCGAGCAAGGCCTGCGAGGAAGCCCTGCCGGGCGTGCGGGTCTGCGCCTTCGGGCATTTCGGCGACGGCAACATCCATTTCAACCTGACCCAGCCCGTCGACATGGAGAAGTCGCTCTTCCTGGCGCAGTGGGAGCGCTTCAACCGCATCGTCCACGACATCGTTCATGCGATGAACGGCTCGATTTCCGCCGAGCACGGGGTCGGCCTCATCAAGCGCGACGAGCTGGCGCGCTACAAGGATCCGGTCGCCCTGGACCTGATGAGGACGTTGAAGCAGGCTCTCGACCCGCAGAACATCCTCAACCCCGGAAAGGTCGTCGCCGTGACGGGAGATCTGCCGCCCGCCCTGCCTGTGGCCCGCAAAGCCTGATGCGGGCGCCGTCCTGGCGGCTTCGGTTTGCCGTCCGGTGATGGTACAAGGCTGAACCCGCACGCCGGCCTTGCCATGGCGAAGCCGCAGCAACCTGGATTGTCATGAACGCTCCTGCCGTCAGCAAACAGGTTATCCGAGACGCCGAAGCGACGAAGCGGCGGATCCTGGAGGCTGCCACGGCGGAGTTCGCCGGCCACGGCTATGGCGGCGCGCGCGTCGATCAGATTGCGGAGGCCGCCCGCACCAACAAGCGCATGCTCTACTACTATTACGGGAGCAAGGAGGCGCTGTTCCTGGCGACCCTCGAGGCGGCCTACGATCATATCCGGGCGGCCGAGCGGGAGCTTCATCTTGAGGAGCTGACACCGCTGCAGGCCCTCGAGGAGCTCGTACGCTTCACCTGGAACTACTTCGTCCGGCATCCCGAATTCATGATGCTGCTCAACACTGAGAACCAGCATCGGGCCAAGCACCTCAAGAAGTCGCAGCAGGTGCACACCATGAACTCCCCGGTGATCGACACGATCGGCGTCATCCTGAAGCGCGGTGAAACGTCCAGGGACATTCGGCCCGGAATCGATCCGGTCCAGCTTTACGTGTCCATCGCGGGGCTCTGCTACTTCTACTTGTCGAACGTCTATACCCTGTCCGTAGCCTTCGGGCGCGAGCTTCTGTCGGCTCCTGCCATGAAGGAGCGGATCGACCACGTGGTCGATTTCGTCCTGGCCGGCGTGCGCGCCTGAATTTTCCAATCGGCGCTTGACATGTCTGACAACCGGGCGTCTAATTAACCAGTTGGTTACATAGAGCGGCAGAAGCCGCCTCCGACATACGCTTTGGAAACGCCCTTGAGGAAGACGCTTCATGACGTCGAAGCTCGCGCGCGCCGGTCAGACCCTGCTGAACTCCGCCTGGATCAAGCCGTTCGGGCTTCTCATCCTGACCGTCGTACTCTGGGACCTGACGGTTCGCATCTTCGCCATTCCGGCCTACCTGGTCCCGCCCCCGAAGGATGTGGCGGTGGCGTTCTGGAATGAGGGCGACAAGCTGCTCATCGAGGCCGTTCCGACCACCATGGCGACGCTCGGCGGGTTCTTCCTCTCCGCTGCGTTCGGGATCCCGATCGCCATGCTGATCGCCGGGTCGCGCACCGTCGAATCCTACGTCTACCCGCTGCTCGTCTTCTCGCAGTCGATCCCCAAGGTCGCGGTGGCGCCCCTCTTCGTGGTGTGGTTCGGCTTCGGCATGGCCCCGAAGGTGATCTCGGCCTTCCTGCTCGGCTTCTTCCCCGTGGTGGTCGCCGGCGTGCAGGGCTTCAAGTCGCTCGACCCCGAGATGCGCGATCTGGTCCGCTCCATGAAGGCGTCCCGCCTCCAGGCCTTCACTATGGTGAGCCTGCCGCATGCCATGCCGGCCATCTTCGCGGGCCTGAAGGTCTCCGTGACGCTGGCCGTGGTCGGCGCGGTGGTCGGAGAGTTCGTGGGCGCCAATTCGGGCATCGGGTTCGTCCTGCAGCGGTCCATCGGCAATTTCGAGCTGCCGACCATGTTCGCGGCGCTCGTGATCCTGGCGCTGATCAGCGTCATCCTGTTCTGGATCATCGACCTCATCGAACGTTTCACCGTGCCGTGGCACGCCAGCCAGCGGCACGACTTTGCAGCAACCGCCTGAACCATAAGGGCGGGGCACCAACCGGAGGAAACTGATGAAGAAGCGTACGTTCCTGAAAGCCACCCTCTTTGCCGCGACGGCTCTCATGCCCTTCGTGTCGCTGCCGGCTCAGGCCGCCGACAAGGTCGTGCTGATGCTCAACTGGTACGTCTATGGCGAGCATGCGCCGTTCTTCTACGGCAAGGAGAAGGGCCTCTACGCCGCCGAGGGCATCGATCTCGAGATTCAGGAAGGGCGCGGCTCGGCCGTGACCGTGCAGGCCGTGGCGGCCAAGACCGTCGACTTCGCCTATGCGGACGTCCCGACCATGATCCGCGCCGCCGTGAAGGGCGCTCCCGTCATGTCTCCGGGGGTGCTGCTGCAGAAGAATCCCATGTCGGCGATGGGTTTTTCCGAGAAGAACATCCGCAAGGCCGAGGATCTGCGCGGCAAGACGGTCGCGACGACGCCCGGCGATTCCATGTCGCAGATCTGGCCGCTCTTCCTCAAGAAGGCAGGTCTCAAGGAAAGCGAGATGCGCATCGTGTCCGGTGACGCGCAGACGAAGCTCAATGCGGTCATCAACGGTCAGGCCGACGTGCTCCTGGGCTACGTCATGGACCAGAGCATGAAGATCAAGGACGCGACGGGGAAGAACGTCACGCCGGTCATGTTCGCGGATTACGGCGTCAACCTCGTCTCCTCGGGCATCATCGCGCACAAGGACACCCTGAAGGACAAGACCGATCTCGTGCGCCGCTTCATGAGCGCGACCACCAAGGCCATCGAGGGTGCGGAAAAGGCTCCGGCCGAGGCCACGCAGGCGGTCCTGAAGGCGCTGCCGAAGGCCGGCAAGCCCGACACCCTGCAGGAGGGCTTCGAGCTGACGATCCCGCTCTACCGCACGGAGGACACGAAGAACCAGCGTCCGTTCAACGTCACCGATGCCAACATGGCCGAGACGGTGAATCTCCTCATCGAGTACGGCGGTCTCGACCCGTCGGCGAAGGAGAATCCCAAAGCCTTCTACACCCGCGACTTCCTGCCGAAGGCCACCCAGTGAGCAGGCAGGCTTATGCCATGGCACATCTGCGTGTCATCCCCAAGAGCGAGGCGTCCGCGCCTCGCAACATGATCGAGATCCGCAATCTCGCGAAGACCTATCGCACCCGGGGCGGCGACGTGCCGTCCCTGCGGCCGATCAATCTCGACATCACGGAAGGCGAGTTCGTCGCCGTGGTCGGGCCTTCGGGATGCGGCAAGTCTACGCTCCTGAAGCTCGTGGCCGGCCTCATCCCGCCGACGGAGGGCCAGGTCCAGATCGGCGGCGTCGCCGTGAAGGATCCGCCGGACGACGTGGGCATCGTGTTCCAGAGCCCGGTGCTCCTGCCCTGGCGCTCGGTGCTGCGCAACGTGATGCTCCCTGTCGAGGTGCGCAAGCTCGACCGGGCGACCCATCTCGCCCGCGCGCGCAAGCTCCTGTCCATGGCGGGGCTCGAGGACTTTCAGAACAAGTATCCCTGGCAGCTCTCCGGCGGCATGCAGCAGCGCACCGCCATCTGTCGCGCGCTGGTGCACGATCCGAAGATCGTCCTCATGGACGAGCCCTTCGGCGCCCTCGACGCCATGACGCGCGAGCGCATGAACCTCGAGCTGCAGCGGATCCACCACGAGACGGGCAAGACGATCCTTCTGATCACCCACTCGATTCCCGAAGCGGTGTTCCTCGCGGACCGCGTGGTCGTCATGTCGGAACGGCCCGGGACGATTGCGGCGATCTACGACGTTACGCTGCCGCGACCGCGTGATCTGGACGTCATGGGGCATCCGACCTTCGTCGATCTCACGCAGAAGATCCGCGCGCATTTCTACGCCCGCGGCCACCTGGATTGAAAACCATGTCCGGCGTCCGGCTCCGTATCCTCGAGATCCAGACCTTCGAGCGTCCCATGCGCTTCGCGCGGCCGTTCCGGTTTGGCCTCGTGACCGTCGACGAGGCGCCGCAGGCCTTCGTTCGGGTCGTCGCCGAGGTGGAGGGCAATGGGACGGCAGCCGGCGTCACTGCCGAAATGATGATGCCGAAATGGTTCGACAAGAACCCGGCCAAGTCGCCGCAAGACACCATCGCTGATCTGAAGGCGAGCCTCGGCGAGGCGGCGCGCAACTACGCGGAAGCTCAGGACTGGGACACGGCCTTCGGTCATCATGTGCGAGGCTTCACGGCCCAGAAGACCTGGGCGGCCGACCGGGGATTGCCCGGTCTCGTCGCCTCGTTCGGCCCCGCTCTCCTCGACAAGGCCGTTGCCGATGCCGTTCTCAAGGCGCTGAAGCTCGGCTTCCCGGAGGGCGTGCGGCGCAACGTCTTCGGCATCGACGCGCGCCAGACGCCGGATCTCGACGCGGAGCGCATCCAGTCCTTCTTAGGCGGCGTGCAGCCGGTCGGCGACGTCCTGCTGCGGCACACAGTCGGGCTGCTCGATTCCCTGGAGGGCGCCGGCGGGCTCGAGGATGAAATCCGGCTCGCGCGCTTGAGGCTCTTCAAGATCAAGATCGGCGGCGACGTCGATGCGGACATCGCCCGGCTGCAGGCGATCCACGATCTCCTGTCGCGGCATGTTCCGGATTATCGCGCAACCCTCGACGCCAACGAGCAGTACGATCCGCAACGTCTGGGGGTTCTCCTGCGGGAGATGAACGGCGGCAGGCTGCGGGCCTTCCGCAATCACCTGCTGTACATCGAGCAGCCGTTCGACCGGGCCGGGACCTTTGCGGCGCCCCTGGGCGATCTCGCCGACGGGATCCCGCTCATCATCGACGAGGCGGACGGCGATGACGATGCCTTCCCGCGCGCGGTCGAACTCGGCTATCGCGGCGTGTCCTCGAAAGCCTGCAAAGGGTTCTACAAGTCCATCCTGAATGCCGTTCGCGTCTCGGCCCTGAACGAGATCCGACCGGGCGGGTACTTCGTTTCCGCAGAGGATCTCACGTGCCAGGCAGGGCTTGGGATCCAGCAGGATACCGCGCTCGTCGCGACCCTCGGCCTACCCCACGCCGAACGCAACGGCCACCATTACGTCGAGGGCTTCGGCCTCGCGTCGGACGCGGAAGCGGCGCGCTTTGCGGCCGCGCATCCCGATCTCTACCGGGAGCAGGGCGGCCGCCTGGGCCTTGCTGTCGAACGCGGGTCGCTCCCGACCACGTCCCTGTTGTCTATTCCAGGGTTCGCCAGCGGTGCCGAGCCCGACTGGAGCAGTCTCGTTCCGCTCGCACACCATCATCGTCGATAGGAGACTTTTGCTATGACTCAGCGCAGATTGGGCATCGTGATGCATGGCATCACCGGCCGCATGGGAATGAACCAGCATCTCATCCGCTCCGTCGCGGCCATCCGGGCCCAGGGCGGCGTGACGCTGTCGGACGGATCGAGGGTTCAGCTCGACCCGATCCTGGTCGGACGCAACGCGGACAAGATCCAGGAACTCGCCAAGACCTATGGCATCGACCGCTGGACGACCGACCTCGACGCGGCCATCGCCGATCCGAAGGACGAGATCTTCTTCGACGCGGCCACGACGCAGATGCGCCCGACCCTGCTCGAGCAGGCCATCAATGCCGGCAAGCACATCTATTGCGAAAAGCCGATCTCCACGAACCTGCCGGAGGCCCTGAAGATCGTCCGTCTCGCCCGCGAGAAGGGCGTGAAGAACGGAACCGTGCAGGACAAGCTGTTCCTGCCCGGCCTGCAGAAGCTGAAGATGCTGCGCGATTCCGGCTTCTTCGGCCGTATGCTCTCCGTGCGCGGCGAGTTCGGCTACTGGGTGTTCGAGGGCGATTGGGGCCAGCCGGCCCAGCGCCCGTCCTGGAACTACCGCTCCGAGGACGGCGGCGGCATGATCCTCGACATGGTCTGCCACTGGCGCTACGTGCTCGACAATCTCTTCGGCGAGGTGCGCTCGGTGTCCTGCATCGGTTCGACGCACATCCCCGAGCGCGTCGACGAGAAGGGCAAAGCCTACCAGGCGACGGCCGATGATTCCGCCTACGCCACCTTCATGCTCGACGGCGGCGTGATCGCCCACATCAACATGTCCTGGTGCACCCGCGTGTATCGCGACGACCTCGTCACCTTCCACGTGGACGGAACGCACGGCTCGGCGGTCGCCGGCCTGACCGATTGCGTGATCCAGCCGCGCCAGGCCACGCCGCGGCCGGTCTGGAACCCGGACCAGAAGCAGACCATCGACTTCTACGACACCTGGCAGCCGGTCCCCGACAATACGGTCTATGACAACGGCTTCAAGACCCAGTGGGAGATGTTCGTCCGCCACGTGGTCGAGGATGCGCCGTACAAGTACACCCTCGTGGAAGGCGCCAAGGGCGTGCAGCTCGTCGAATGCGCTCTCGAGAGCTGGCGCGAGCGTCGCTGGGTCGACGTGCCGCCGCTGAATGTCGGCGCCTCGAAGGAGAAGCAGCATGAACCGGCCTGAGACCATCAGCGCCCTGTCGATCCACCTGCCCCAGGCGGATCGCAGCCTGGAGACCTATAAGCTCTCCGCGCCCAAATCCTTCCCCGACAAGGTGAGCGGGCCGATGAACCGCATCGCGTTCTCGGCCGCCCACGTGGTGGCCGACCCGCTCGCCGATGCGGATCCGTGGCTGCAGGCCGCCATCGACTGGGACAAGACCATCGCGTACCGCGAGCGTCTCTGGGATCTCGGTCTCGGCGTCGCCGAGGCCATGGACACGGCGCAGCGCGGGATGGGCCTCGACTGGCCCACTTCGCTCGAGCTGATCCGCCGCTCGGTCGGCGCCGCCAAGGCGCGGGGGAACGCTCTCGTGTTCTCCGGCGCCGGCACGGATCACCTCGCGCCCGAGGCGGCGCGCAGCATCGACGACGTGATCCGCGCCTACGAGGAGCAGTTCGCCGCCATCGAGGCGGTCGGCGGGCGCATCATCCTCATGGCGTCGCGGGCGCTCGCCCGCGTGGCCAAGTCGGCCGATGACTACGTCAAGGTCTACGACCGTATCCTCGGCCAGGCGAAGGAGCCGGTGATCATCCACTGGCTCGGCGACATGTTCGATCCGGCGCTCGCCGGCTACTGGGGCACGGCCGATCTCGACGCCGCCATGGATACCTGCGTGGCGATCATCAACGCCCATGCGTCCAAGGTCGACGGCGTCAAGATCTCGCTTCTCGACAAGGACAAGGAGATCGCCATGCGGCGCCGCCTCGACAAGGGCGTGCGCATGTATACGGGCGACGACTTCAACTATGCCGAGCTGATCGCCGGCGACGACCAGGGCTATTCGCACGCGCTGCTCGGCATCTTCGACGCCATCGCGCCGGCGGCCTCCTCGGCTCTCGTGAGCCTCGCGGCGGGCAACCTCGGCGCGTTCCACGAGGCGCTCGCGCCGACGGTTCCGCTGTCGCGGCACATCTTCCGGGCTCCGACGCGGTTCTACAAGACCGGCGTGGTGTTCATGGCCTATCTCAACGGCCATCAGGACCACTTCACCATGGTGGGCGGACAGGAGAGCGCACGCTCGACCCTGCATCTCGCCGAGCTCTTCCGCCTGGCGGACAGGGCCGGCCTGCTGCGCGATCCGGATCTCGCCGTGGAGCGCATGCGCTGCGTCATGGCCACGCACGGGGTGGAGGCGTAAGGGATGCGTGACTTTTCCGGCGATCACCGCGCCCTGTCGATCAACACGGCCACGGTGAGGAAGCAGGGCGATCTCGTGGCCATCACGGAAGCCTGCGCCAGAGCCGAGATCAAGGCGATCTCGGCCTGGCGCGACCAGGTGGCAGCGGTCGGTCTCAACCGGGCCGTGGCGGCCGTGAAGGATGCGGGACTGGAGCTCTCCGGCTATTGCCGGGGCGGCATGTTCCCGTCCGACGCGGCGCGGCTGCAGGAGGCGACCGACGACAACCGCCGCGCCGTGGACGAGGCGGTTGCGCTCGGCGCGCCCTGTCTCGTTCTCGTGGTCGGCGGCCTGCCGCAATACTCGCGGCCCGGCTCGCAGCCGTCGAAGGACATTGACGCGGCGCGCACCCTCGTCGAGGACGGCATTGCGACCCTGCTCGAGTATTCCCGCCAGGCCGGGCTCCCGCTCGCCATCGAGCCGCTCCATCCCATGTACGCGGCCGACCGTGCCTGCGTGAACACGATGCGCCAGGCGCTCGACATCTGCGACCGGGTCGATCCGGAGCGCACGGGCATGCTCGGTCTTGCGGTCGACGTCTACCACGTCTGGTGGGACCCGGAGCTGAAGGAGCAGATCCGCCGCACGGGACACGACAGGCTGCTCGCCTATCACGTCTGCGACTGGCTCGTGCCCACCACGGACCTGCTGCTCGACCGCGGCATGATGGGTGACGGCGTCATCGACCTGCGCGGAATCCGTGAGGTCGTCGAGGCGGCCGGTTATGCCGGCTACTCGGAGGTCGAGATCTTCTCGGAGAACAACTGGTGGACCAAGCCGATGGAGGAGGTGCTCGCCACCTGCATCGAACGGCACCGCACGGTCGTCTGACGAAACGCGACCGCGATCTTTGACATCGTGTCTTGAAACATGGCTCTCGCCTACGGGCGGGAGCCGCACATGCTCACGCGGCCATGGCCGATTGCAGCAGGTAAGGAGCGCCGGCCGCCTCGGCGATCTCCCGCACCTTCAGCTTCAACGTCTCGGGAATCGGGATGCCCTTGACGAGCCGCTCCTCGCGGGCGGTCCATTCCGGCTCGCCCGGTACGAGGACGGGCTCGTCCTCGCGGATCGGCTTGACGGCGTGCAGGGTGTCGATGACGGTCTCCACGTCCGACTGGAACACGTCGAACGGCCGGAAGGCCGCCGGATTCAACGCCATGAAGAAATGGCCGATATTGTCGGGGTCGGACGGCTTCTGGGTTCGGTTCCTGACCGGCGAGAACGAGCCGCCCGACAGGGTCCCGGACAGGATCTGGGCGATCAGGCCGAGGCCATAACCCTTATGACCGCCCATCTCGCTGCCATCGCCACCGATCGGCGTGAGGCCGCCCACCTGGCTCTCGAAAATCTGACGGAAGGCCTGGCCGGAATCGGTCACGGGCTGTCCGTCGCCGTCGATCACCCAGCCGGCCGGAAGCTCCTTGTCCTGCAGGGCATAAACCTTGACTTTGTTGGCCGCGACGACGCTGGTGGAGATGTCGACGCAGATGCTCGGACGCCGCCCGCCCGGCACGGCGACCGCGATGGGGTTCGTGCCGAGCACGCGCTCGACCCCGTTCGTGGGCACCACTGAGATCACCCGGGTCGTCGACGATACGACGCCGATCAGCCCGCGCTCCGCCGCCATGGTGGCGTAGTAGCCGGCGGCGCCGAAATGGTGGGAGTTGAACACCGACACGACCCCGACGTCGTGCGCCAGCGCCTTCTCGATCGCGAGGTTCATGCCCGTGAAGGCGGCGGGATGGCCCAAGCCGGCGCCGCCATCGATCAGGGCCGTGCTGGCGCTCTGCCGGACGATGCAAGGTTCGGCCTGAAGCGCGAGCTGACCGGCCTTCTGCATCTGCGCATATTGCGTCAACATCGAAATGCCGTGGGAGTCGATCCCGCGCAGGTCGGTCTCGACCATCACCTCGGCCGTCAGGCGCAGCTTCTCCTCGCTCATGCCCCAGGCGCGCAGGATCGCCTCGATCTGGGCGCGAATCACATCGGCCGAGAAGTTCTCGCTCGCGATCATGGGCTGTTCTCTCACGTGTTCCGTTCGGCTGCTCCGGATTGCGGAGCAGGTGAGGAGGTGGCTGTCGCCACCTCCCGTCGATCGTCAGGCCGCGATGGCCTGGGCCGGATCGAGCAGCTTCGAGACGCTAACCATCTGTCCGGTCTTGGAGCTCTGAAGCGCAGCGATGCCGCACAGCACCGACATGGCGCCGGCGCGCGAGCCGGCGCGCTGGTTCAGTGGATCCGGTGTATCCGGCTTGAAGAGCATGTCCTGAAGCTTCGGGTCGCCGCCGAAATGCCCGCCCGGCTCATGCGGGACCTTGATGGTCTCGGCGCCGCCGAAATTCCGCACGAGCAGGATCTCGTCATGCTCCGGCGTCTCCCAGGGCTGACGCTCGAACTGGCGCATCTGGATGCGGCCCTTCGTCCCGTCGAAGGCGATGAAATGGCCCTCGATCGGCATGTAGGTGTTCACCGAATAGGTGACCTGCACGCCCTTCCGGTACCGAATCATGGCCGACATGGTGTCGGGGATATTGATCTCCTCGCGGAACACGCAGGCGTCGCGGACATAGCCGTCCTCGCGCGAGGGATCCTCGTAGAGAGCCTCGAGCCAGGGATCCTGGCTGATGTCCATGTAGTAGTCGCAGTAGCTGGCATGCGGGCAGGTCTTGCAGCGCTCGCCGCGGAACGGATTGACCTTGCCGTATTTGCGAAGGCTCGCGAACGCGAAAACGTCCTCCGGGTCGTCGTCCAGGTACCAGTTCATCAGGTCGAAATGGTGCGTGCTCTTGTGGACGAAGAGGCTGCCGGAGTTCTCCTCGATGGCGTGCCAGCGGCGGAAGTAGTCGGCGCCGTGCTTGTTGTCGAGGAACCAGTGGAAGTCGATGGAGGTGACGTCGCCGATCACGCCCGAGTTCAGGAGTTCCTTGATCTTCCGGACGGTCGGAGCGTAGCGGTAGTTGAAGGTCACGTCGACACGCTTGCCTGTCCGCTTCTCGGCGTCGAGGATGCGGCGCACCTTTTCGGCCGTGGTCGTCATGGGCTTTTCGGTGATGACGTTCACGCCGGCTTCGAGCGCCCGCACGATCATTTCGTCGTGATTCGAATCCCGGGTGCAGATGATCACCGTGTCCGGCTTGACGGCCGCGATCATCTCCTGGGCGTCGGCATAGATGGGAGCGTCGATGCCCAGAAAGCCCCTGGCGCGCTCGGCCCGAAGCCCGTTGAGGTCGCACAGAGCCACGATCTCGACGAAGTCGCCATAGCCTTTGACGACGTTGATTCCCCACATGCTCGTGCCGCGGTGGCCCGTGCCAATGAGGGCAATGCGTTTCCTGTTCGCGCGATCCATTCTCTTGGGTTCTCCTGCTGCTTCGCCCGGCGTGAGGCTTAAGCGTTGAATTTGTATGACAAATATGAGCTTCGGCGGTGGGTAAACCAGGGTTTGGATGTTTTCTTGATCCGGCTGTCCCTTAGGAAGCTTCGATCCGGGAGCTTAGATCGTCAAATTACATCATACAACTGGTTGACATACAACCATTCTAAATTTTAGCTTCATGTCGGATGGCGACAAAAGCGGAGCGCTCCCGTAACGTCCGAGGTGAAGGGACCGGAACCTCGGCGGAACAGGTGCCAAAAAACAAGAGCCGTCGCCGAAAGAGGCCATACATCTGGGCAGCCGTTGAGCCGGCGCCCGAGAGGGAGATACGCCACATGACCCATGATCTTAACCGTAGGACCTTGCTGAAGGCGGCTCTTGGATCCGCCGGTCTCGGCGCATTGGGGAGCCTTCCGGCCTTCGCGCAGGACGCGCGCGTCCGCCTCTACTGGTGGGGCTCGAAGGAGCGCGCCGACCGCACCCTCAAGGCGGTCTCGCTCTACCAGGAGCGGAACCCGGGCGTGAAGATCGACGGCGAGACCCTGGCCTGGGGCGATTACTGGCCGCGGCTCGCCACGCAGGCGGCCGGCCGCAATGCGCCGGACCTGATCCAGATGGACTACCGCTACGTCGCGGAATATGCCCGCCGCGGCGCCCTGCTGCCCCTCGACGAATTCGTGGGCAAATCCCTCGACATCGGCGATTTCGACAAAGCGTCTCTCGACAGCTGCAAGGTCGACGGCAAGCTCTACGGCATCAATATCGGCAACAACTCGAACGCGCTGATCTACAACAAGGCGGCGTTCCAGAAGGCCGGCGTTCCCGAGCCGATCGACGTGACCTGGGACAAGTTCTTCGAACTCGCCGCCGCAGTCACCAAGGCCCATAACGGTGAGTATTTCGGCACCTCCGACGCCAGCGCCGAGGAGGTCGCGTTCGAGAACTGGCTGCGCCAGCGCGGCAAGGCCCTCTATACCGAGGACGGCAAGCTCGGCCTCGACGAGAAGGATGCGTCGGACTGGTTCGCCATGTGGGCCAAGGCTCGCGAGGCGAAGGCCTGCCCGCCGGCCGACCTGCAGGCCCTCGACAAGAACAACATCGAGACCAACCTGCTGACGCAGGGCCGCGCGGCCTGCGCGTTCAACCACTCGAACCAGTATGTCGGCTACCAAGTTCTCAACAAGAACCCGCTCGGCATCACCATGTATCCGCAGGGCGCCGGTCCCAATCCGGGCCATTATCTCAAGCCGTCGATGATGTGGAGCATCTACGCCCGCAGCAAGGTGGCCGAGCCGGCGGTGAAGTTCGCCAATTTCACCGTGAAGGACGTGGACGGCGCCAAGCTCCTTGGCGTGGAGCGCGGCGTTCCGGCCTCGCCGAAGGTTCGCGAGGCCGTGTCGGCGGAGCTCGACGCCCAGGGCAAGCTCGTCGTGGACTTCATCTCCCACGTCACGCCGAAGGTCGGGCCGATCCCTCCGGCTCCGCCGAAGGGCGCCGGCGAGATCCAGACCATGCTGCGCCGGATTTCCGAGCAGGTCGGCTTCGGCCGCCTGTCCACGGCCGATGGCGGCAAGCAGTACGTCAGCGAAGCCCAGGCCATCTTAAGCCGCGCGTAACCGCGAGCGCCCCCTGACTCACCAGGTCGACCCAGCCGAACCGGGTCGGCCTGTCCGTCTATCATGACATTGCTGTGAGCCATTCCGCATGACAACAACTGCTCAAATTCCTTTGACGATCACCGAGCCGGAGAAGCGCAGCAAGCGTCGGGGCGGATTGTCCCGCACCCTCGTCTCCTATTCCTTCCTGCTGCCCTGGCTCATCGGCTTTCTCGGCCTGACCCTCGGCCCGACGCTCGCATCCCTTTATCTGTCCTTCACCAATTTCGACCTGCTGCAGGATCCGCAGTTCATCGGAACGGCCAACTACCAGCGCATCATCACCAATGACGTGAAGTTCTGGCATTCCATGCAGGTGACGTTCACCTACGTCATCCTGGCCGTTCCACTGAAGCTCGCCTTCGCGCTCGGCCTCGCCATGGTGCTCAACCGCGGCATTGCCGGCCTGCCCCTTTACCGCGCGCTGTTCTATCTGCCCTCGCTGCTCGGCGCGAGCGTCGCCATCGCGGTGCTGTGGCGCCAGCTCTTCGCCAAGGACGGCCTCGCCAACGTGGCGCTGGGGCTCTTCGGCATCCAGGGACCGAGCTGGATCTCGGATCCGAACTACTCGCTCTACACGCTGGTGCTGCTCAGCGTCTGGCAGTTCGGCTCCCCGATGATCATCTTCCTCGCCGGCCTGCGGCAGATCCCGCCGGACGTGTACGAGGCCGCGAACATCGACGGCGCCAACAAGGTGCAGCAGTTCCTCAAGATCACCCTGCCGCTTCTCACGCCCGTGGTGTTCTTCAACGGCATCGTGCAGACCATCGATGCGTTCAAGGCCTTCACGCCGGCCTTCATCATCAGCGAGGGCACGGGCGGGCCGATCGACTCGACCCTGTTCTACACCCTGTATCTCTACCAGGAAGGCTTCGCCTATTTCCGCATGGGCTATGCGTCGGCTCTGGCATGGATCCTTCTGATCATCATCGCCTGCTTCACCGCCTTCTCGTTCCTCACCTCTCGCTACTGGGTCCATTACAATGACTGACGCCACAACAGTCGCCACGACGCAGAATGTGGGCGGAGCCCGTTCTCTCCTCTACCACGTGATCCTGTGCGCCGTTTCGCTGGTCATGCTCTATCCGCTCCTGTGGATGCTCGCGAGCAGCTTCAAGCCCGACGACGAGATCTTCGGTAACGCCTCGCTCTGGCCCGATGCCTTCACCTTCGACGCGTATGTCCGCGGCTGGTCGGGCCTGACGGTGAGCTTCGGGACCTTCTTCTGGAACTCGCTGGTGATCTCGGTCCTCAGCGTGATCGGCAACGTGTTTTCCTGCTCGCTGGCCGCCTACGCGTTCGCACGCCTGAAGTTCCCCCTCAAGAACTTCTGGTTCGCGCTCATGCTCGGCACGCTGATGCTGCCGTACCACGTGACCCTCATCCCGCAATACGTGCTGTTCCTGAACCTCGACTGGGTCAACACCTTCCTGCCCCTGGTGGTGCCCAAGTTCCTGGCCGCGGACGCCTTCTTCATCTTCCTGCTCTACCAGTTCTTCCGCGGCATTCCGCGCGAGCTCGACGAGGCGGCGATCATCGACGGAGCCGGCCCCTGGCGCATCTTCTGGAGCGTCATGCTACCCCTGTCGGTGCCGGCGCTCGCCACGGCGGCGATCTTCACCTTCATCTGGACCTGGGACGACTTCTTCGGCCCGCTCATCTATCTGAACGACGCGAGCCAGTACACGGTCCAGCTCGGCCTGCGCACCTTCGTGGACTCGACGGGCAAGTCCGACTGGAGCGCGCTCTTCGCCATGTCGGTGGTCGCCCTGATCCCGGTCCTCTTGTTCTTCGCGGTCTTCCAGCGCCTGCTGATCGAAGGCATCGCGACCACCGGTCTGAAGGGTTGAGCGAATGTCAGCATCCGGAATTCGCTTCGCCGTCATCGGCATCAACCACAACCATATCTTCGGTCAGGTTGAAGCCCTCCTCGGCGCCGGGGCGACGTTCGTGTCCTTCTTCGCCCCGGAGGACGACCTCGCAGTGTCCTTCGCCGAGCGCTATCCGCAGGCGGAACGCGTCCACGACGCCCGGCGCATCCTGGAGGACGACAGCGTCGCCATCGTGCTGAGCGCCGCGATCCCCAGGGACCGCGCGCGGATCGGCATCGAGGTCATGCGCCACGGCAAGGACTACATGGTCGACAAGCCGGGCATGGTCACCCTCGAGGAGCTGGCCGAGGTGCGCCGGGTCCAGCAGGAGACGGGTCGCATCTATTCGATCTTCTACTCCGAGCATTTCAGCAGCCGCGTCACCGACAAGGCTGGCGAGCTGATCCGCTCGGGAGCCATCGGCAAGGTGGTGAACACCCTGGGGCTCGGCCCGCACCGGCTCAATGCGCCGATCCGCCCGTCCTGGTTCTTCGAACGGGAGGCCTATGGCGGGATCCTGACCGACATCGCGTCGCATCAATGCGAGCAGTTCCTGTTCTATACGGGCGCGAAGGATGCGGAGGTCACCTATGCGATGGTGGCCAACCGGAACAACCCGCAGACGCCGGGGCTGCAGGATTTCGGCGAGATGACGCTCAAGACCGCCGATGCCACGGGCTACATCCGGGTCGACTGGTTCACGCCGGACGGTCTGCCGACCTGGGGCGACGGGCGCGTCATGGTCGTGGGAACCGAAGGCACCATCGAGATGCGCAAGTACATCGACATCGCCGGACGCGAGGGCAAGGATCATCTGTTCCTGGTCGACAAGACCGGCATGCGCCATCTCGACTGCTCCAACGAGGAGCTGCCTTACGGACGCAATCTCGTCGACGACATCCGCAACCGGACCGAGACGGCCATGGGCCAGGAGCATTGCTTCAAGGCCATGGAGCTGACCCTGAAGGCGCAGGCGCTCGCGGAAGCGGGGCCGGCCGGGCCGGGGGCCCGGTGATGCTCGACTTCCGGTTGCTCAAGGATACCCGATGCGGGATCGGCGAAAGTCCGGTCTGGGACGATCGCCGCAAGGTCCTGTTCTTCGTCGACATCAAGGCGCCGGCCATCCATTCCATTCGCCTCGACGGCTCGGAGCATCGCACCTGGACGATGCCGCGGGTGGTCGGATCGATCGGGCTCGGAGCCAGTGGGCGATTGGTCGTGGCGCTCGAACGCACGATCGCGGTGTTCGATCCCGAGGATGAGAGCCTGGACATCCTCGCGGAGGTTCCAGGCGAACCCTCCTGGCACCGGCTGAACGACGGCAAGGTCGGGCCCGACGGCGCGTTCTGGGTCGGCTCCATGGATGACCGACCCCATAAGGAGCCGCGCGGCTCCCTCTACCGGGTCGATGGACGCGGCCGGGTGACCCGCGTTCTGGAGCATGTCTGCCTCGTGTCGAACGGGCTCGCCTGGTCGGCCGATGGCCGCACCATGTTCCACTCGGATTCCCGCAGCCCCTGGATCGACCGCTACGATTTCGAGCCGTCCTCCGGGCGCCTTGCGAACCGGGCGCGCATCGCCACGCTCGACGAGGCTCGGGGCCGGCCCGATGGCGGCGCCTGCGACGAGGAGGGGTTCTACTGGAGTTCCGGCGTCTCCGCCGGGCGCCTGAACCGGATCTCCCGGGACGGGGAGATCGTGGAATCCCATCCAGTGCCCGTTCCGGCGCCCACCATGCCGTGTTTCTGCGGCGACGACCTGAAGACCCTGGTGATCACGTCCCTGAAGCCGGACAATGCCGACGTGCTCGCCTCCGCTCCGCAATCCGGCAGCCTCTTCATCGCGTCGTCCCCCGTGGCAGGCGCGCGGGTCGAACGGTGGATGGACGTCTGACGGGCTGATTCTGGCGATTCCGAGGGACGTCGGTCCACGGCGACCCCTGACCCTCTCGACTCGTCATATATATGACAAATACTTCTCTCACGATCGAATGGTGAAACAGCCGTGAACCCGCGACGCATTCTGCTCACCGGAGCCGCAGGCCGCCTTGGAAGCCTCCTGCGCCACTCCTTCGCCGGACGGTACCAGCTGCTGCGGCTGTCCGACATCGTCACCCTGGGAGACGCAGGCAAGGGCGAGGAAATCGTCCCCTGCGACCTCGCCGATGCGGCGGCTGTCCGGGCCCTGTGCGAGGGAGTGGATGCGATCATCCATCTGGGCGGCATTCCCTACGAGACCGGCTGGCCGGAGATGCTTCAGTCCAACATCGTCGGGACGATCAACCTTTACGAGGGCGCAAGGCGTGCCGGCGTCGACAGGGTGATCTTCGCAAGCAGCAATCACGCCACCGGCTTGTATCCGAACGACCGGACCCTGTCCGGTGAAAGCCCACCTCGGCCCGATTCGCGTTACGGGCTGACGAAGGCCATCGGCGAGGACGTGGCGGCGCTCTACGCCTACAAGCACGGCATCCGCAGCCTCTGCCTGCGGATCGGTTCGTGCCTGCCCGAGCCGGACAATCGGCGGGCCTTGTCCACCTGGCTGTCCCACGGGGATTTCGTGCGCCTGGTCGAGGCTGGCCTCACGGCCGATTACGTCCACGAGATCGTCTACGGCGTCTCCCGGAACACCCGCTCCTGGTGGGACAATGCCGCCGCTTACCGGCTCGGCTACGAGCCTCAGGATGATGCGGAAACCTATGCGGCGAAAGTCGAGACGGTCGAGCTCGCCACGGAGCTCGCCCGCAGCTACCAGGGCGGCAACTTCGTGCCGGACGAGTTTTCGGGCCGGAAGGACTGGCTGGGTTGAGCCGGTCGCCCGGTTCGTTCGAAGACGGACGAAACAAAACCCGGGGCACGACACCCCGGGTTTTGTTTCATGCGGGAGACGACGGCGTCGAAACTAGGCCCGGGCGGCGTAGCGCAGGACGTCGGCGCCCTTGTTCGCGAGGCTCCAGTTCGTATAGCGGGGATGATCGGGACCCACCTGCAGCGTTTGCGGCCGCTCGGTTTCGATGGACTGGTAGAAGGCCGTCAGGAGCTCCAGGGAACGGCGTGCATCGACCAGAGTGATCGGCAGCTCACCGCCCGAGACCAGAGCCTCGTGATAGGGGGCGAACAAGCCCTCGAACCGCGTCGGGACGAACGTCCAGCCTTCGAACGCCTGATCGATCCGGGCCTGCACCTCCGGGGAGGCCGGGATGATCTTCCACGGGTCGTCGCCCGGCGCGTAGGGCTTCTGGCAGCTCTCGAACGTCACGTTCTCGAAGCAGAAGCGCAGGCGGCTGATCTCGTCCTGCGATCCCAGGGTGGCGGCCGTGGAGGCGAGCGCTCCGTTCTGCAGCTCCAGGCTGCCGACGACGCAATCCTCCACCTCGATGTCGTTGACCCGGGTCGCAGCGCGCGCGAAGACGGATTTGACCGGGCCCATGACGAAGGTGAGGAGGTCGTGCAGGTGGATCGCATGGGTGACGAGCACGCCGCCGAGCTCGGTGTCCCAGCGTCCGCGCCACGGATTGTCGTAGTATTTCGCGGTCCGCTTCCAGAACACCTCGACGGAGGCGAGATAGGGCTTTCCGGCGATGCCCTGATCGATGATGTGCTTGGCCTTCATGATGCCGTTGCCATAGCGATACTGGAAGATCGGCAGAACGCGGCCCTTGGACTGCTTTTCCGCCTGGATCACCTTGTCGACATCCGCCACGGAGCCCACGAGCGGCTTCTCGCAGACCACGTTCTTGCCGGCCGCGAGTGCGGCCAGAATCTGTTCGAGATGGACCGCCGGAGGGGTGCAGACATCGACGATGTCCACATCGTCCATGCGCAGGATCTCGGCATAGTCCTTGGTCCGGCGCTCGATGCCGAATTCGTCGCCGATGCTCGCCAGACGCTCGTCGTTGAGGTCGCAGATGGCCGCCACGCGGAACTTGTCCGGATGAGCCGCATAGGAAACGATGTGGGTGCGGCCGATCCCGCAGCCGACGACCGCAACATTCTTGATCATGAGCGCTTATCTCCCTTCACTCCGAGCCGTGCCGGCCTGTCGGAGCTTGACGATTCAAATCCGGTTCCTGTGCGTGGCGACAGGTGGATCCGCGAGCGAACGACAGCCCATATTCGAGCCGGGTTCCAGGAACCGCAATCTTCGCGATGCAACGGCACTCCGGCTTGCATGTCAAGATTTGTCGTGCAACATGATATGTGCTTAACTTGATCAAGTCGTAGAAACACCTACCATAGCGTCGCTGTATCAAGGTTCTGGCAGGGCACCTTTAGAGTGCCGTGAACGCACATAGGTTGGAGGAAGCCCCGTGGCCTCAGTAGAGATCCGCAACATCCGCAAGAATTTCGGAACGGTACCGGTCATTCACGGGGTGTCGATTGACATCCAGGACGGGGAGTTCGTGATCCTGGTCGGTCCGTCCG
>NZ_JAGPUP010000493.1:0-28491 GCF_018069605.1 Microvirga sp. HBU67558
AGATCGAGCTCTCCGACAAGTTCGAGAACATGGGCGCCCAGATGGTGCGCGAAGTGGCCTCGAAGGCTAGCGATGTGGCGGGTGACGGCACCACGACGGCAACGGTTCTGGCCCAGGCCATCGTGCGCGAGGGCGCCAAGGCGGTGGCCGCCGGCATGAACCCCATGGACCTCAAGCGCGGCATCGACATGGCCGTAGCTGAGGCCGTGAAGGACATCCAGGCTCGCGCCAAGAAGGTGGCTTCCTCTGAGGAGATCGCCCAGGTTGGTACCATCTCGGCCAATGGTGACGCCTCCATCGGTGAGATGATCGCTCAGGCCATGCAGAAGGTCGGCAACGAGGGCGTGATCACGGTCGAGGAGGCCAAGACCGCCGAGACCGAGCTCGATGTCGTCGAGGGCATGCAGTTCGACCGCGGCTACCTGTCTCCCTACTTCATCACCAATGCCGAGAAGATGATTGCGGAGCTTGAGGATCCCTACATCCTCATCCACGAGAAGAAGCTCTCCTCCTTGCAGTCGCTCCTCCCGATCCTTGAGGCCGTGGTGCAGACCAGCAAGCCGCTGCTGATTGTAGCGGAAGACATCGAGGGCGAGGCTCTCGCCACCCTCGTGGTCAACAAGCTGCGCGGCGGCCTCAAGATCGCCGCCGTGAAGGCCCCGGGCTTTGGCGACCGCCGCAAGGCCATGCTCGAGGACATCGCCGTCCTCACGGCCGGCCAGACGATCTCCGAAGACCTCGGCATCAAGCTCGAGAACGTCACCCTCGACATGCTCGGCCGTGCTAAGCGCGTTCGCATCGAGAAGGAGAACACCACGATCATCGACGGTGCTGGGTCTACACAGGACATCGAGGCCCGGGTTCAGCAGATCAAGGCGCAGATCGAGGAAACCACCTCGGACTACGATCGTGAGAAGCTCCAGGAGCGTCTGGCCAAGCTCGCCGGCGGCGTCGCGGTGATCCGCGTCGGCGGCTCGACCGAGATCGAAGTCAAGGAGAAGAAGGACCGCGTTGATGACGCGATGCATGCCACTCGGGCTGCGGTGGAAGAGGGCATCGTCCCCGGCGGCGGCACGGCTCTGCTGCGCGCCAAGGCTGCGGTGGCCAAGCTCCAGAGCGACAACCCGGACGTGAAGTCCGGCATCAACATCGTGCTGCGTGCGCTGGAAGCTCCGATCCGTCAGATCGCCGAGAACGCTGGCGTTGAAGGATCCACGGTGGTTGGCAAGATCAACGACAACACCTCCTCCGACACCTTCGGCTTCAACGCTCAGACGGAAGAGTTCGTGGATTTGCTGCAGGCCGGGATCGTCGATCCGGCCAAGGTCGTCCGCACCGCTCTGCAGAATGCAGCGTCGGTCGCTGGTCTCCTTGTCACCACGGAGGCCATGGTGGCCGACGCTCCGAAGAAGGAATCTGCTCCAGCCATGCCAGGTGGTGGCATGGGCGGCATGGACTTCTAAATCCTGCTCCCACCATCCTACTGGAAAGGCCCCGGACTACTCCGGGGCCTTTTCGTTTGTGCTGTGAATTAGCTATAGGCGATCACACAGGACTACGCGGGCTGTGAGACCAGGTCGCTACCGTTCTTCGTCCAACCACGCCCGAGGCAATAGTCGCGTCAGCGCTTATTCAGCGGGACCACGTTGGTTCCTGCTGGGTTGGTGCCCTTGGCTGGCTTGATCCTGCTGAGGAGGGTGGGCGAGACATTCCACGTCTGCCCAGTGTCGGTGATCACCGTCACGGTCTTCTTGTTGTAGCGCGTCAACATGCCCTCGAGTGGGCCCTGGCCGGGAGGCTGGAAGGTGACCCGGTCCCCAATCTTGAAATCCAGCATCTCCACATGAGCGCGCATCTGGTCGAGAAAGCGCAGGCGCTCGACGATGCGGTGATTGAGATCGATCAGCTCGGCCTCGGTCAGCTGGTCAATGTCGATCTTCATGGAGGTGCCATTCAATGGAGCCGGGCTAGGCTATCAAGCGAATGTCTGGCCAGCGCTTCTGCCTGTCAAGCGCCCGACGCCGCTCCCAGGTGCAGCCCCCTCCGTTTATCAGATGGTGCTCACTCTGCAGCGCCGGGTTGATCCGGCGACAGCCAGGCCTCGTCCGCACAATCAACGTGCTGGTGCGCCCTGAACGCGTGCCCGTCGTGTGCCCACTCAATCGGCCAAATCCGCTGTGCCAAGGAAGTAGGGGCAGGACAGGTGGAGAAATTTGAGGAGCAGGCCTTTAGACGTCCTCAGAACATTTGATTAGTCGTCTCTGCCGGAAGCGACAGTGCGGGATCGTGTGCGGCGACGAGGGATCTCGCTTCTTGTCTCTGTAGGTCTCCTTGCAGACGCAGGCACCCGCTTATGGCCATCACTGCTATTGCCCGCCTGGACAGCCGGAAGCCGATCTTTAGGACTGACAGTCCGGTTCTTTGCCTGAGGATACTGTGCCTTTGGTGCATGCTCGTCGAGAAAAGCGCGGCACGCCGTGAAATCGGTGATCACTTCTGGTGGGCACTCGATTGCGTGCTGTTCGGCGAGCGACCGAGCATAGCGCACCATCGCTTCGCTTGGAGAACGAGGGCCCGTTTGCGGGGCCTCCGCCGGTTTGGAAGATCGCGACGGAGCATGCTGCTCAAGGAAGGCTCGGCAGATTGCGCTGTTGCTTTTGAGCCCGCGGGGCAGTTTCAAGCCACGCTGGGCGGCAATCGATGTTGCGAAAGCAATCATCGCCTTTGTTGGAGGCTTTCCATCGGCTGCGAAGGGCGCCGGGAGACACGCTGGATCCAGAGCAACAGTGCCCGACTGTCCAATCGTCGTGATCAGCTCTCTGACACGGCTGCGGGTTCGCTCCTGATAGGCTGTGGCTCTGCCAATCGCCTCAGTTCGCGTGGATGCACGCCCGATCTCAGCCAGATCCGCCTCGAACATCGCTCGGCCAACCGGGTCGCCATAGGCGGGAAAAACACGCCGGACGGCTGCAATAAATGCGAGGCCAACTTCCGTCACCTGGATCGGCGGGTCCTTACCCTTCAGCAACTCAATATACTGGCTCTTCTGGAGCTTGGGCAGGATCGTGTCGCGAGTCGCGGCGGTCCCGAGTCCCTTGGGCTCATTTGGGTTGGCCGGGTTCTCGAGAGCCGCTTTGAGTTTGGGGTCTTCCACCTGATCGACGAGGCGACCCATCACGACCGGCAACTCGCCGCGCGTGATCCGGCGTGGTGGTTCAGTTTTCGCTGTCTCGATCCGAGCGTCGGTTGCCTTTCCAGGCTCGTTGTCGCGGATCGGCGGGAGACGTCCGGTGGTGGGCTCCTCGTCCGGCTTGGCCTTGCCTGGGACAGCCTCGTTCTCCTCGTCAGCCTCGGCTCCATACACCGCCCGCCAGCCAGGCGACTTGATCACGCTGCCGCTGACCGAGAAGCGCTTCGGACCAAGTGGTGTTGGGACCTGCACAGCGACCGTGGTGCGAGCGTCGATACCGTCCGGCAGGTGCGCTGCTAGAAAGCTCTTGGCGACCAGCTCCCAGAGGCGGAGATGCTCTCCGCTAAGGCTGCCGGGTTGAGGCACCTTGCGCAGCGGCACGATGGCATGGTGCTCGCCCGGATCCTTGACGTAATGGCCCTTGTTGCCCTTGCGGAATACGAGGTTGCTTGCGGCTGGCACGAGGCTGGCAAGATCGGACACGACGCCGGCGACGCTCGCAATGACCGCGCTGGCATCACCTGTCTGACTCTCGGGCAGGTGCTCGGATTCAGTGCGAGGATAGGTCAGGTAGCCCTGATCGTAGAGCTCCTGTGCCAGCTTGGCCGTGTGCTGAGGATCCCAGCCGAAGCGCTTGGCGCAGCGGCGGGCGAGAGTGTCTTTCGAGAATAGGCGAGGGGGTGCCCGGCGCACGTCCTTCTGCTCGACACCAAGCGGACCGGACCAGGAAGCGGCTGCCTGCTGAATCGTCTCGGCCACCTGCTTGTCGAGGATCTTGTCCTTTGGTGCGTGCCAGAGAGTGACCTCGGCACCAGCGTCCGTGATGGCGGTTAGAGCTATCTTGAAATAATCTTGCGGGACGAAGTCACGAATGCGCTTCTCGAGATCAGCCAGGATCGCGAGCGTCGGAGTCTGCACGCCACCGAACCGCCAGGGCTGTCTGAAAGCTGGCGGCCGGAGCCTTAAAGAGATGGCGCGCGTGCCGTTGAGCCCCAGGTGGTAGTCCTCATATTGGCGGCACAGGGCTTCAAGATAAGCGGCATAGTCGCGCTCACCCGAGTCGGGCTCCCTGGCCATCGCCGCAAAGGCACGTCGGATTGAGACTTCATCGAGAGCACCCAGCTTGAGGCGATCTACCTGACCTCGATAGCCAAGATGCTCAAGCACCTCCCAAGCAATCATCGAGCCCTCGCGGCCTGGGTCGGTGGCGATGATGACGCGCTCCACGCCCTGAAGAGCTTGCTTGATCGCCACGATCTTTGGCTTGTGCGACTGGCCGGAGCGGTTGGTGCCATATGTAACTGGGATACGCTCGAGCACAATCGGCAGGGTATCAAGGCGCCAAGACTTCCATTCATCCCGAATATTGCCGGGCTCCTCGGCCGCCAAGAGATGGCCCTCGGCAGAGACGCAGACTGTGCTCGGTGATTTGAAGAACCGCTGCAATTGGCGCATGGCCGAAGGCTTCTCGAAGAAGAACAGCGTGCGCGAGGATGATTGGGTGGTCATAACCTACAATCGTGCAATACCATTACAGTTTACAGACCAAAGCGGACGCAAGCCTGCAATCGAGAACGGATAGAGAACACTACTCGCAGTGACATTGCTGGTCAACGGAAGGATCGGACTGGAGGCTGAGCAGCGCTGACAGCACTCTCACACAACCAGAGACAAGACGCTCGCTAATGTCTTCAGAGCCTGCTCGGCAGAAGCAGCGTTATCCAGCCATGGGGATAGGCCGTCACAGTTTATCTAAGGAGCAGCAGCTCGCACTTCAATTCAGTAGCGGAAGTCGAAGCAGCTAAGTTATTGTTAAAGTTGAACAATTGGCGGAGAGGGGGTCCGCCTTGGCTGCATCCAAGCAAGTCTGAGGTCATCCAGAAAACCTAAGTAAAGCAAGGTGTTTAGGAGATTGGGTTGTCCAAGCTCGTCTGTTGAAATGCCACTGCATCCTGTTTATGATGTGGGCTGAAATGTGGGGCATTTGAGTTAGGCGGACAGGGCATGAAGGGGGCAGGCAAGCATCCTGACAAGGCGCTTACGGCCATGCAGGTTCGCAACCTCAACAAGCCGGGGCGCTATGCTGATGGCAATGGTCTCTACCTTGTTGTCGATCCTTCGGGAGCTAAGCGGTGGCTCCTGCGGGTGGTCGTCCACGGCAAACGGCGGGACATAGGACTAGGTGGCACATCTCTCGTTTCGCTTAGTGAAGCTCGTGAAAAAGCCCTGTCCTATCGGAAACTCGCCCGAGATGGCGGCGATCCTTTGGCCGAGAAGCGGAAGGAGAAGCGCGAGATACCGACCTTCACCATAGCCGCCGAGCAGGTCCACGCCGAGCACAAGGCAAGCTGGAAGAACAAGAAGCACGTCGATCAGTGGATCAACACCCTCAAGGAATACGTGTTTCCCCACTTGGGCGAAACTCGGGTCGATCAGGTCCACACGCCCGACGTTCTTAAGGCCCTCAGCCCGATTTGGCTGACAAAGCCGGAAACGGCGCGGCGGGTGCGCCAGCGGATCAAGGCTGTGTTGGATTGGGCCAAGGCTGCTGGTTTCCGATCAGGCGAAAATCCAGTCGAGGGCGTCGAAAGGGGCCTTCCGAAGCAGAATGGCCGCGACAGTCACCATGAGGCCATGCCCTATGGGCAAGTTCCAGCCTTCATCACGAACCTTCAAGCGTCCGATGCCGGTGAGATCACCCGGCTTGCCCTTGAGTTCCTGATCCTGACCGCCTCCCGAACCAGCGAAGTGCTTCAGGCCCGGTGGGACGAATTCGACCTAGATCAGGCGCTTTGGACCGTTCCTGCCGACCGGATGAAGGCCGGGCGCGTTCACCGCGTCCCTTTAAGCGACCGTTGCGTTGAGATCCTGAGACGAGCGAAGGTGCTGGGCACGGACAGTAGTTATGTATTTCCCGGTCGATCTCCTGAGAAACCATTGTCCAATATGGTCTTCCTGATGATGTTGCGCCGCATGAAGCTGAATGTGACAGCGCATGGCTTCCGCTCGTCCTTTAGGGACTGGGCGGCTGAGGCAACCCACTTCCCGCGGGAGGTCGCGGAAATGGCTCTTGCGCATACAATCGAGAACAAGGTCGAGGCTGCCTACCGCCGAGGGGACCTTATGGAAAAGCGCCGAGAGATGATGGCGGCTTGGATGATGTTCTGTACAGATCCATCAAAGCAGGTTCAGTCTTAAAACATGGATACTGAAATGGGTCGCACAGAAAAGACTGCCGAGGGCCAAGTCATTTCAAGCTGGCAAGAAATTGTCCGCTTGCTCAATAGGGAGAACCCGACGAAGCTCGATCCCTCAGCAGAAAGCTTTACTGAATATGCATGGGATAGGTTCGATGCACGCCATGTCCTAGACCTTCTGCTTTCCAAGGAGCCATCCTATCATGGTCATAAGGAGGTCCTATTCGCCGGTTTCTGCGCGTGGGTTGTTGTCACCTCACAGCGTCAGGATATCGTACAAGATAGTATGGCTCTCCAGACTTTAAAAATTATCAAGGACGAGGAAAGCAACGTCCCGAAGATGTTGCAAGCGTATCCAGTGCTAGTGGATTTCTATATTCGCCTAATCCGGATAGGCTCGGACTTCTTCCAAGATATCTATTACCCGATTGGTGGGATCGGTAGGCTCATCAGCTCTCCCTCTGTTGGCTCTTTAGAAGAAAGTCTTAAATCTCGGGTGAGCGGAATACGATCCGTGATTACGATCATGGAGATCACTCACTATCATATCGCTGAGCTTAAACACACCGGGAAGCATCGCCCGCCAAGCTTTAATGCAGCCTTCACGATCATCGACAGTCTTTCCGAAGCGCAGAAGGATAAGAAGACCGATACGGAAAAGCCAAAGCCAAAGATACACCTTCGCCGACGTAGCCTGATCAATCATCGAGACTACTATGAAGGGCAAATCTGCCTTTTGTACGCGGCGTCATCAATCAAAGTGATGCCGGATCGATCTCTTCTAGACTGTATCCTTGAAGGAGTCGCAACTTGGGAAGAGCACGGCCACCTGCTGCCCGAATGGATCGCCAGAGCAAAATTCGCCAATCAGGTAATCCTCTCCGAGATAGCAACCGTGGACGTTGTGCAAGCGAATGCAGTTTACTTGCCCAAGATGGAGCAAAGTCCCATCCCAGTGCCGAACCTCCCCGCTGCAATGATTGAGAAAATCAGAGAAAAATATAGACGATAAGGCAAGTGTGCAGATCTGAATTGCATAGGTGCATTTGCTGATTGCACAGTGCAATTTCATTTTGCAGAATTTCGCTACTCCGGAGGGATCGGTACGTCTCTTGTCGTCCAATAACGGACGGTAGAGACAGCAAAATGATCAACAACCTTCCTAGTCCCTCATGGCACCCGAGACCTCCAGCAGAGGCTGATCTCGGCGACGAGGGATATTACCGCCTGAATGCGATTATCGGCTCAAAAGGGCTTCTCCCGATATCAAGATCCACTTGGTACAGTTGGATTCAGCAAGGAAAAGCGCCACCGCCCGTGAGCCTTGGTCCACGTATTGCAGCGTGGCGGAAGTCCGACATACGGAAGCTTCTCCAAAGCTTAGATCCGAAACAGGCGCAATCGTAGCTTCTAGGATCATAGATGAGGCGGGAGCGTCCATGCTCTAAGGCAACGCTCCCGCCCCAATCAATCACGCGGCAAAGCCGCATTCATAGCAAATCCCACAACTGCGAGCCCACCCGACCAATTCTTGGGTTACCTAAGAATTCGCTGATAATGCTCGCCTTTTCGAGAACTCAATATGTCAAACAATAAGCGCAGAACATCCAAGCAACTCGGCCTTGCTTCCGAGAGGGCGAAACGCGCCCAAACTGCGGACGAGGTGGTCGCGGCTGCAGTCTCATGCCGACAGAAAATTCAGCAAATCGATCTGCGGTTCCGAGGCAAGTTTTGCCGATGGCTGGGGCACACCTACGACATCGCGTTCCAGTTTCTCCACAACGATGAGGCTTGGCGCAAATTCACTAAAGATGATCATTGGAAGGGCCGACGCCAACGGCCTACGAACAGCAAGAAAGGAAGGAGCAAGGTCCTCATATGGACAATGCGATACGTGCTTTTCGATGGCCAGAATGAAAACTACAGCCGCGCCTACATCTATGCTCGTGGCTTGCAGGCATTCTTTGACAAGGGTGTCAGGCCCGAAAGGATTTCGCGCCTTATTAGTAAGAACGGGGGCATTGAGTCCCTGTATCGTAAGGCAGTTAAGAAGTCGAAAAGAAAACGAGCCCAAAAGGTGTTAGATCACACAATTTCAAGTGATCATAAGCGCGATCAAGACACCAAGCGGGCGACTAAGTTGGGTGCGAAGCAAAGCCCGATCCGGAGTTCAATTGTTGCTGAGAGCCCGTTTGATAATAGGCTGAAACCGCAACATGCAAGGGCTCCCAGCAGAACCGACCCACGAGATCTTGGGCCTAAAGTGAATTCTCAAACGGGCTCTGAGAGTATGGAACGAGGGAACGATCTGCCTTCGACTCCCCTCGATGAGAAAGCGCATGACGTTCTGAAGGACTTGGACCGGCTGAGAAGTGCGGTCGTGGCCTATTTCCAGAAGTGCGCTGAGGACGGTCTGAGATGATAGTACATCAAAGCTGACCATATGGCCGTGTGCCTGAACGAAACAGGCGAGCCGCGACAGGCCGGGCTCGGCAGCACCGGGGGGCTTGCCTTACCTCAGTGCCGATAAACCCCCTAGCGGCCCCGAAATCGCATTGTATGGGTATTGGTTTGCTCGGCTGGTATCGGCTGTGAGCGTGGCTCGGCGAGTAGGTCAACTTGAGCTGCTAGACAGACCATTGTGGTGATTAGCCGATCTCCTATCGGGGGTCGGCTAATCCGCTAGATATAGAAATGGGTCTATCTATGCCGCCTTGTCCCGAAGCTCCGTTGCCGAGCGGGGCAGAACGAGAATTTCTGCTTCTCCGACCCAGCCACGCCTTAATGCCTTAAGGACATACCCGGTCACGTAGTTCGGGTCATGTGTGATTGGTACAGCATCGATGCGAAACAGGGCGCTGTCCGCTGTCACATAGTGGCTTTGCTTCTCGTCGAAATGGGTTGCAAGATCTTCTTTCATCCGAGACCAAGGCGGGATCACCACATCCGCGTGCATATGCCGACCGTCGTTGACCGTTACGTCACGCAGGGATTGCCTCTCCGAGCTTCCTTTGGGGACAGGGTAGTCCGGGCACGCGATCCAAAGTGGAAGCTCATTAATCTCATGTGACGCAGGCTTCCTAATGATCCGAGTGAGGGACTTTCCGTACACTCGTTCCAGCTCTCGTTCCATCTGCCGTTTGACGTTGCGGTGTGATCCGCCAATCGGCTTAAACATGAACGTCAGCAAGTATCCATCCCATCCTGCGTTGAGACGATCTGTTATCATTTGGCTATAGCCGTTGATGACGTGGGTTGTGTGATACATTGGACATACCTTTGTTGTTCGATGGGTATGTGCTGGTTGGGGGTGTGGGGTAGTGGGCTATGGTCTGGTGGTTCATTTGGGTACAGCAGTCCATATACTGACCCCGTTTCCGGCATCCGCATCTGGTAGGGATTAGGCAGGGCCAGCCTCGTTGGCGCATCCAACGCGACCGGCTTGCTGCGATTCACAATTGGTATTTACGCGAGCACTTGCTTCTAGCTCGGCCTGAGACGGACCCGACATGTCTGCCTCGCAGACCTGAGTTCGACTATATCGATCTTAGACTTGCCACGCAGTTCGCTTGACATGACTATTGTGGGCTGGGCTACGACGCTGAACCTTTATCAGCAGCGGTATGTGCAGTGCATTCAGATCGGACCGAACACTGGGCTCATTTCAGAAGAGTGGTTCAACCGGCCCTAGCTCTGGCCCCGATCACGTTTCTCGATGACATCGCGAACAATCTCGAAAGCGCCGGTGTTCAGGACGCTGTCGCTCGGCGCGATTCAGGTCCTATCTTCGACTGGTTACTCACGCTCTTTCAGCTTCAAGGGATCAGCGATGCCGTCGCCTTCTCCTACGCCGAGAGGCACGGAAGTGTGCGTTGGTCCGAAATTCGGGTTAGGCTCAAGGATGATCCGGCCTGTCATCGCCTCAAAAGCTACTGGCACCTCTCGGGGTGCGGCTACAAAAAATCAGTGTTGACCTGCTCCGAGCCTCACCTTCTTCACGACTGCCCCTTGCCGCAACATCCCTTACGAAATGGACGGCTCAATCAGGCGGCTTATTCGCTATTCCTTTTTATCCGCGATATCTGTGAAGGCGACCTCGTCGGTTGGATCGATGATCGACTACAGCAGGCCGACCCGGGAGCCGAGGACCCGCATCGAGCGGCGGTTCTCCGCGAGGCCCTGCTTTCTCCTCTTGAGAACATCTACGGGGTTGGCCGCAAGCTCTGGTCGATGGCCTTAGCCGACCTGCTTCTGGCGGGGGATCCAAACCGAGAACGATGGCGAAATACCGGGAAAATTTTTGTCGCCGTCGATTCTTTGGTGCATTCGTTTTTGCATCGAACAGGCGTCCTGCACCGCTTCGGTTGCGCACACGAGATCGGACCAGCCTGCTATTCGGCGGCAGGCTGCGCTAGCCTCATCGAGGGTTTGGCGCAGCGGATGGATCGTCCTTCTGCGAGCCCGCGCTTCATTCAGCACTCGATATGGGCATTTTGCGCTGCTGATGGCCACAACATCTGCAACGGAAACCGGATCAACGATCAAGCCCGTTGCGATTGTCGATACTGCCCGGTTTTCGACGATTGTGACAGAGTTAGCCTCAGGGGTGTGCCTGACTAAGCTGCGCTTGACAATAAGACTTTAATCCTATATACTTTTAGGGCCGGGGTCAAATTGGGCAAGCTTTTGGCCTAAAATCAGCGACTTTGACCCTGCGCCTGTGGTAGAAACTTATAGGGCTATAAATGAAACAAAGTTATACATACCCGCGCCCGTCGGCCGCGCGGCTCACGCAACGAAAGCCGACTATCACCTTCAGTCTCCCCAACAGAGCCCTTTCCGGGGCTCTTTTCTTTTGGGGAGAGTCCCATGCGAAATGAGAGCCAAAACCCCGAGCCAACAGGGGCCAGCGCAGTCGCTGGTGAACCTGGGCCATCAATGCTCGTATTGTTTCATAGAGATGAACGCGGCAAAGGGCACGCAGGCAGCTTTGGCAGTGCTGATGCGGAGCTCGCCCTCAAAGCAGCCGCATTGATGGGCGTGAAGATCCTGCGCCTAACCGCAGATCAGCAACAGGCGCTGCCCGGGAAATTGCCTACTGGCAAAATCTTTAGCTCGTCACAGAAGGCGCTACTGCCGTTCTGCAACCGCCTATTGATTGAACAGCTTGAAGCGATGGGCGGTGAAATCCCTGCCCAAGGACCAGAGGCTATTCAACCTGCCCTCAACCAAGCGCCGATGCCAGACGCTGAAGTCAGCAGTTCCGGAGACACGGCAACACCAACGACCAATCCTTCGTCATGGGACGCGATCACGGTTGGCAGTGTAGTTTTGGCTAGCGAGGGCCATATGGATGGCTGGTATGAGGCGGTGGTGACAGACGCCAAACCAAACGATCTGTTTATACTTCGCTGGCGTGATTGGCCTGACTTGCCGACCTTTGTGCGAAAGCGTGGGCACTTGAGCCTGCTACCCCCTTTCGAGGCTGCCGCAGCCCCAAAATGAAGCTCGCGGGCGGCCTTTGCGCTGCCCGGGGCTACCCTACCAGCCGACACAGTGCCAAGCGCCCCTGTGAGCCTTACAGCCGCTTGCAGCGATTTAACCCTCAACAGCCAAAAATCAGGATACTCATCATGGCTCATTCAATCGGCCAGACGGCTGCGCGTGTGTGCGACCTCAATGACCAACTACGCAAACACCGCATTGGCGGGCGGGTGGTGATGACCCGAGGTATTGCTGCCTTAGGCAACGAGATGGTGCTGCGCATCGATCAGGCGGTCAGAGGCTTCAATGCCTTCAGCCCTGACAACGACCCTTATGGCGAGCACGACTTCGGGGCTGTGCGGGTCGAGGAGCATATGGTCATGTTCAAAATCGACTACTACGACCTTGACCTGCAATACGCTTCACCCGATCCAACCGACCCGAATGTAACCTGTCGGGTAATGACCCTTATGCTGGCAAACGAGTACTAATGACGCCGATGAACCGTTGCGTGTCGCTCCCGCAGGCCATGATACGGCCAGTATCGTCGAGTGCGGCAGGGTGGATTCGCATTGCGACGCTTCAAAAGCAGGGTTTCGTAAAGGCAGGTACACGAAACTTGAGCTTCAAACCCGGATCATCGGACGACAGGCGCTCCACCGGAACCACATTAAAATTGCAGTTTGGGATAAACCGCTCGAAGTGCCTTTTCGTAATCGTCGATCTCATACCGCAGCACAGGGTCAGACATAGCTATGAGAGTGGCAAGCCGTGCGCCATAGTCTCTGTCTCGCCCGTGTCGGCCACCATTGATGATTGACGCAACTAAGAATGATCGCATCTGACCCTGAACCCCTTCGCGTCCAAGGTTGCGAATTCCACCTATGATGACGTCGTGCATCTCGAGTGCGAATTTCTCATTAAGTCTTTTTGATAAGGCTATGGTTGCCATACACTGCCCTAGAGCTAGTGCAGCAGACGCCGGGATCGTACCGTCTCTCATTGTGTATGCATCCGGAATGACTCGGTTCGGGGACTCCTCCGGCAAATGCTCGACAAGTTCGACCCAGTCACGAACTGTCCTGAGAGCTTCATAAATCAGCCTAGCGGAACGTGTGGGAAATTCGTCGGAAAGATCGATCCGAGGGCTTGACGTATCATATCCCTCTTCGAGTTCACGGACGATCAAAGGTAAGTAGAAGAGCCACATATGGTATTCGATGCCTTGGTGTGCGGCGGCCCTAACCATAATGTCGAAGAAGAAAATTCCTGCGAATGTTGGATCTTGCCACTGCTCATTATCAAAGTTGTCGCTCCGGCCATTAAGTTGAACAAAATATTTCGACGGGTGATCAGGTCTCATATTCGCCAGAACGTAGTCGCCAATCGGCTTCCAGACAGAAAGATCAATAGCGGTGTTGGCGTCTGTGAATAGGTAGTGAAGCAAGCGATTTGACTCGGGCAGAGAATAGCACCCTCCGTATGACACACTCTGATTATGCCTAAGCTCATGGTAGAGAATGCTGGCAGGGTCGGCGAGCAACCCCTGAAAGTAGCCGGCTGCAAAGTCGTGCCTGTCGAAGGAGCGGAGCTTCAACAGAGAGAGGGCAGAATAAGGGCGCATCTGCACGATGAACCGCCTAAGCTCCACGGACCGCAGCAACACACGAGCAATTTCCCGTGCGGCTTCCTCCGCTTTTCCTTGAGAGGGAATAAGAACGGCCATATCCCCAAGCCGCCGCTTTGCAAAAGACATGATGCGCTCAGCTAGCGGACTCTTTGTCTTCGGCTCTTCGAGCCTCTTCAGAAAGTGTTTCGGATCGATGACGTTAAGTCCCGCTAGATCCAACAGCCGGTAGTGCAGGCGCTGGAAGAACAGCCTTCTATGCATGGCCCGGTCAATGAGCGGCAAAAAGGGCTCAACCAGCTTCAAAACCTCGGCGAAGCGGCGTTCATAAACAAGATCATCAACGAGCCGAGACAACGTGGGCAATAAGCTGGCACCGGGCCGCGAATAGCGATGAATGAGCCACGCGGCTCCCATCCAGGCCAGAACAACGAAAAAGGCGAGTTGGGGAGGCGTAAAGCTTTTGTCGCCTGGAAAGTAGAGCCATTCACAGGCCCGACCGAGGGCTTTAGGGCATGGCTGGCTGACGAGATCGAAGAACTCGAGATAGAGGACGAGGATCAGTGCGCAGATTGCCACCAGCAACTGGAGACGCAGCCCAAGATTCGCCCGCAACTTTGCAACGGATGGAACAACCGCATAGATCGCGGCAGCCAATCCTAGAAACGTCAAAAAACCGTCGAGCGTCATGGACGCCTTCTCCCTAGGGCCATATTTCCACAGAGGATTGCAGGTAATACAGCAAATATTTCAAGCGGCTATTGATTGCTCATCCTCAACATGTTTGAGCCTATTCATGGCCCTAAATCCCGTCTGAGGGCATACACCCGGTCGAGGTGCACAACATGGCCGAAGACACGCGCCCCCGCCGATTTGCTGTCCTCATTGATGCGGACAATACTTCTCCGCGCATTGCGGCCGGGCTTTTTGAGGAGATCGCCAAGTTTGGCGAAGCAAGCGTCCGGCGGATCTACGGGGATTTTTCAGGGCAGCGCCTGAAGTCGTGGGTGGAGATTCTCCAAAAGTACGCAATAGACCCCTATCAGCAGTTCGCTTACACGACTGGTAAGAACGCATCTGACATCGCCCTCGTGATTGACGCGATGGACCTTTTGCATGGTGGTCGGCTTGATGGGTTCTGCCTTGTCTCCTCAGATAGTGACTTCACGCGCCTTGCATCCCGTCTCCGGGAGCAAGGTGCCGATGTCTATGGTTTTGGGGAGCAGAAAACCCCTGAAAGCTTCAGGCAGGCGTGCCGTCGATTCATTTATACGGAAAACCTGCTGCCTGAGGTTCAGGCCGCTGCTCCCGAAGAAGGCTCATCCGCCAAGGCTCTTCAGCCCCCTACTGCGGCCATTCCCATTTTGAACAAGGCCATCGCCCAGATGGATACCGAGGATGGTTGGGTGGCGTTGGGCGCTGTGGGAAAACGTCTCGTAACTATTGCCTCGGACTTCGACCCACGCACGTATGGGTACAGGAAGCTCAGTGATCTTGTCCGGAGGACAGGGGCTTTCGATATCGATCAGCCAGAGGGACGGGCTATGCGGATTAGGGCAAAATCGACCCCTCGAAACAAGCCTGGATCCAAAGCGCCTGCTAGACCACGGACCCAGCGGCCACCCTCAGCTTAAGAGCCGCATAAAGGATCGTGTTATGCGTTTGCTCTAGTTGAGACCTGATCCTACGGCACCTTCCTTGTAGCAGCGGCGACGGCTCGCACCTTGAGGCTTTCGACCCGACGATGCCGCGAGGCGCGGGCCAAGAGCTTGGCCTCCAACAGTTTGCCATCCGCTTCCAGCTCAGCCGCCTTAGACGCCAACGCAGCGGCTTCCTGTTCCTGATTGACCGCTGACGTCACGAGCTTTTCTGGGTCTTTGGCAGGTCGTTTGCGACCTGAGGAGTGATCGTCAGCCACGGCTAGCCTCCATCCCTTTTAACTGAACCCACCTGGAGTGCGGAATAAGACATCCGAGGGCTTCCTCCGCTCCACGGATCCATCCGACATGTCCGGTCTGCCACCATGCTGCGAGGCCGAGCAGGAAGCCTTCGATTGCCAGCGGAGCCTGCATAGCTAATCCGCGTTTGAAAGATGGCTTCCACGGGGTCAGCAGGGGTCGTCTCGCACAGACGGGCGGGCTGCTTGGCCACGTTGATGTAGAGGGCAGCACCCGAGAAGACGGCGACAACGAGCACAAGCTGGCCCCTGAGCATGTTCAAGCCACAGGTGGCTGCCGGGTGTGCACGGCTTTCTCCGCTTCGACCAGCACATCGAGGCCGCGCCACGGCTTTGGCATGAAAGTGACGTAGTCCGGCAGGTCGTCAGACAGAGCGCCGGGATCACCCGACGTGAGCACGATCCGGATCGTTGGCCAGAGCGCGTAGGCTGCCTTAGCCAACTGAACCCCGTTCATCAGACCCGGCAGGCGGATGTCGGCGAAGATCATCGCTACCTCACCGCCATGGTTCTGAAGGTAGGCCAGAGCCGCATCGGCACTCTCGACCTCTACCACGTCCAGCTTGGTCTCCTCCAGCAGGGCGCCTGCGAGTTCGCGAACGTCCGGATCATCTTCGACGATCAAGGCCACACGGGGCTCAGACTGCATCTGCTCCATGTCGGTTCTCCTAGATTTCGATCTGACGCAGGATGGCAGCAAGCTGCTCCGGGATGAGTTCATAGCCGCAGTTGCTGAGAGGGCTCTGGCGCTCCTCGGTCGGGACGCTGTCAAGCACTTCGCCGATGGTGGTTCGGAGCGCATCCTTTGTTCGCGCGGCAGCCTTGCGGGTCGCGCCATAGCTAGATCTCTGCTGGAGGCTCAGGTAATGGCATCCATCGGGTCGCGACAACCACCGCATGGCTAGCGTCAATCCAAATCCCTCGGTGCGGCGACCAGTGTCCAATGACACGGTCATTCCACTGCGTGAAGATAAGCACAGGAGTGCCGTCGCGAGGGGCTGTCTGCATTGGCTCCCATCGCATTCTAGGACCCCATTGAGTGCAGCCGCTTTTCAAGTTGCTCCAGCAGAGCAGACAGGCGCTGAGGCAACGGCTGATCGAAAGTATCCTGATAGCGGGAGCGCAGATCACGCCCGATACTCGCCCGCAGCATGTCGTCCCAGAACTGCGGGTTTAGAGAATTGCTCTCGGTCTTATTTGAAAGCTCGCGTGCAATAAATTGCATGATCCAGCCTCAGATGGCTTTCTAAACTCGTCTACGATGCCCGAGCAATCAGTCGGGGGCGAAATTAACGTAGGTTAACAACCTATGAGAGAGTCGTGGGTTTCAGCTAAGCAATAAGTTCGTGAGATGCAGTTATGAGGGAGCTGAACAAGCAAGGTGGCCCAAGACCACTGGTCATCAGTATTTATTCCGCAAGACAAGAATGGATACTTACGAATGTTCTCCTATGACCAGCGGTGGGTTCTACCTTGTGAAAGCTGCCCAAAGCCTACGAAGCCGACAGGGGGCAGAAACAAAACGAAGCGTTACTGCGCTTAGTTTCCGCTCGCATTGAGGGCAACTTGCTGAGCGACACGCTCGATCAAAGCCTCCATTGCTTCAAGGTCGTGCTGCTCCACTCCATCGCGGGAGATGCGCAATCGCGCGTTTGGATCTTTGTCGCGGGTCGCAATGCGCACGAGGATCGCGCAGCCCGGGAACAGGGTGGCGGCGCCTTCACGCACCTGCTGGAATAGGCGCTCGGCGCGTGGATCGAGCGACCCGCCCTTCACCTTAATCCGTAGGCTGGTCAGGTAAGGGCGGGCATTCCAGTGGATTTCGACGATTTCAGTCACAGGCACCTGTCAGATCACCAGATGCGTTGTTAACGGCCAAGGTTAGGAGGGGTTCCGAGGTGGTCCAAGGAACCAAGTCCCTCTGCCTGCCGTTCCCGCATCCATGAAACCGCGTGGTCCTATTCTCAACCAGCCTATCGTCCTTCTCGTCGAGGACGAGCCGCTCGTGCGGCTGACGCAGGTCGATATCCTGCGAGAGGCCGGATTCTGGGTCCTTGAGGCTCAGGATGCCGATGAAGCGTTTGAGATCTTGAAGGAACGGCCCGAGGTCAGCGCCGTCCTGACGGACGTTGATATGCCCGGTTCCCTCGACGGCTTCGAGTTTGCACGGCTGGTCGCACAGGGCTGGCCCGAGGTTGGGGTCCTCGTCATTTCAGGCAAGGCATTCCCGGATGAGGGTGACCTCCCGCCCTCGGCGACCTTTATCCCGAAGCCGGTCTATCCGAACGTACTGGTCGAACAGATCGAAGCCTTGATGAGCCCGTCAAGGGCAGCCTGACCGCCGTCGCTCATGAGCACTACGATGGCTAGCCTCACGGCTGAGCGAGGAAAGGCGTGATGCCCTACAGCCTGCACAAGCTCGCGCCGGGAAGCTACGATCTTATGCTCAATGGTAAGCTCATTGGAGGTGTCGTGAAGAACGGCCCGAGAGCGGCGACGTGGACAGCGGAGCTGCTGGACGACGTCCCGCCCGAGACAATGCCAGCGCCCTTCACGAAAACTGAGCACAAGTTCCCCACGCTCGATGCCGTTCTCGCGTGGCTCGGAGGCGCGGAAATCAGGGAAGATGACTGAATAGAGCCAATCCAGCCGACCGAGGCAGTTTATGCGGCGGCCTGATCAACCTCCAGGTGAAGGTAGATCGGGTCGAACTCGCCTGCTTCCTTCAACCTGTCCCAGTCAGGAACGTTCAACCGGTCGCCTTTCAAATCGATCAAACCGTCAGCCCGCATTTGCTGGAGAACCCGGTTAACGTGCACTGTCGTAATGCCCATGGCATCTGCGAACTCGCCCTGCGTAATTGGAAGCTCACAGGCATGGCCCTCCACCAGACCAACGGCTCTCAGGCGCACTAGCAACTCGCAAAGGACATGGGCCATACGATTGTAGGCTTCGCGGCGTCCGACATTAGTCACCCATTCCCGGAAGATGGCCCCATCGATCAGGGTCTCGCGCCAGAAGGCTGCGGCGATGCGAGGATAGCGGGTGCAAAGGTCGCGCAGGGCCTCATGCGGGATGAACCCCACCCGGCATGGAGTGAGCGTGCCGATGCTGATGTCCAACACCTTCAGGTGCAGGCTCTGCAAATCGGGAATGTCACCGGCAATGCCGAAGGACACGATCTGGCGCTTGCCGCCTGCGGTCATCTTGTAAGTCGCGGTAAAGCCGCTCAGGATCACGCATGACCGGGAGGGCCGGTCGCCCTCACGCACGATGTCTTGATCCTCCTTGATGACGGCAAGCTGCATTGGCAAGTTTTCGAGCGCCTGCCGCTCGTCATCGGTGAGCGCGAAGATGCTCTCCAGCTTGCGGATGAGGGGATTCTCTCGCGAGGAAATAGAAGCGGAGTGGAAAGAAGCGTGCATGTGACACTCCTCCTGTAGCAGGCGGGAGCACACGTCTCTCTCAGGTATCAGCGCCTATGTTCGGTTGCTGACAATGATTTATATCTAGCACATAGATAAATTTATTCAATAAACCTATGTTATTTTCTCCTTGAAGCATTCGATTTAAGCAATAAAACTCAATTCGTCTTTGCTTTTTCAGGGAAAATTCGTGCCTCGGTTCTATTTTGACGTGCGCGAGGGGACGAGCTTCACCCTTGATGAAGAGGGCCTTGAGTTCGACAGCCTTGAGGCCACCGAACGCGAGGCGGCAACTACTGCAGCCGAGATCGGACGGGACTGCCTGCCGAAGGGTGACGCCCGTGAGGTCACGGTCGAGGTCAGGAACGAGCACCACCAGCGGGTGCTGACCGTCAAAGTCAGCATGGAAATCGACCGAGTGGAGCCTCCGCCACAGCACTGAGCTTGATTCTTAGCTTAGAGCTTCCGGCAAAGGAAAGTGACGTCCTGCTCACTTAGGCTCAGTCACATTGGCTGCTTTTTGCCCATTTCCCAGTATGCGATACACCTGCATACGGGAGCAGCCGAGAGTTTTAGCGATAGCCGCCGGGCCATGGCCTTTACCGTGCAGGGCTAAGACTTTTTCATGGTCCAACCGTCGCTTGCCACCTTTGTAACTACCTTCGGCTTTCGCCTGCTCAATGCCGTCGCGCTGCCGTTCCTTGATAAACCGTCGCTCCATCTGAGCGACCATGCCAAGCACAGTCAGCACGATATGGCCCATCTCCCCTCGAGTTGAAACATGCGGGTCGAGCACGGTGACGAAAGCTTCCTTTTGCTCGCACTCGTGGATCAGGTTGAGGACATCGCGCGTGTCTCTGCCGAGCCGATCAAGGCGCGTAACCACAAGCTCATCGCCGGGGCGTAGGAAGTCGAGGATCGTCGCCAGTTCGAAGCGGCCATTGCGGCTAGCGCCTGACACCTTTTCTGAACGGATGACTTGGCATCCCTCAGCTTTAAGCTTTGCAAGCTGGATATCGAGATCTTGGTCGGTAGTGCTGACGCGGGCGTAACCAATGCGGGCCATGCTGTAACCTCAGGGTTTAAGCCCGACCGTAGCAGCGTCACAAATAGTCGCGTCAACCCAGATGTTACAATAAATCTGCTGCCTGAAGTGACGTTACCACAGGGTATACCCCGATGTGGCACGATGGTGTTGTGAGGGGCGACACGAAAGTAGAACTACGGCCTTTCATTCGCATAGGGTTGGGCTCGGTGAGGGTGAATCGCCCTCCCGTACCCTCAAACCTCCCCAAGATTGTCCTCAAAGGTGTGGATGAGGGATGTCATCCGCTCGATAATGCGGTCTACAATCTTTCGTCTTTCAAGAATCTTTGGCCTCTCGACAAGTGCGTTGACGACATCGTCACGGAGCGGCGTATGCCCAGTAAAATTGAAATGATCAATTAGTCTGTCGAAGCGCTCACGATCTAGTCGTTCTTGCACACAAAGATTGGCAATTGCCGCATCGCGCTCTTGCTCCCAGTAGGCCCTGAAGCTTGTTTCAATATCTTCCCCTGCGCCAATCTGAGGCATATTCTGTTGAATGAACTTTTCGATCAACTCGCGCTTACTTCGGAGCTGTGGTTCCGACGTTACTATGTCGAGGATGTCAGCTACGCGCTTCTGCTTGGCTACCGCATCTGGGTTCTCCGTTAGCTCCTCGTCTGTCAAGTTGCGGAGGAGTTGCAGGATGTAGGCAACATTCACCTTGTCATGGCGGATCAGCTCTAGCTCAAAATCCACGTCGTTTATGATCGATACTGTCCCTTCCTCTGTGGCCTTGCGGGTCAGGTCGTGAATATCGAGATACTTGCTCTTAAAATCGTCAAACATCTGACTATCCATAGCAAGATCGGCCCAATCAAATTCGGCGAAAACTCCCAACACATTCCTTATCCGCGCAAGTTCGCGAAAGGCTCGTACGAAAGCCAGTCGCTGGTTCTCATCCTCAAGTGCATCGACACTATCGACGGTGGGCGTCAACGCCATTAGAACGGCGGCGCAGGCGTTAAACCGCTCGACATAGCTGTCGTATGGATCGATTAGGACTGTTTCGTTGGCTGCTTTGTCGGCGAAGAGCGCAAGCGCCTCATCAGTTGCAGATTTAAGGTTGCGGAAAGAAACGATATTTCCCTGCGATTTAACCTCATTAAGAATGCGGTTAGTCCGTGAATAGGCTTGGATCAGGCCGTGATACTTAAGGTTCTTATCTAGATAAAGGGTGTTGACCTTCTTCGCATCAAAGCCTGTCAGGAACATTGCGACGACGAGAAGGATATCGACGCGGTCCTTCTCGCTAGCATTTTCACGCTCACGTTCCTTGATGCGTTTTGCAATATCCTTATAGTAGTTGTAGAAGCTCAGACTGTCCTTCGTAGTAAAAGCCGTCCCATACATTGTGTTATAATCCAAGATGAAGCTGTCAAGCTTCTCCCGGCTATGACGATTAGCGGGGGTGTCTGCAGCAATCTCGAAGTCGGGTTCGCTGATCAAGCCATTGGCGTCCTTATCATCCTCATTGGTGCCGTAGGTGAAGATGGTCGCAACTCGGAGATCATGTACACCTAACGCCTTTTTTGCACGGAAGAATTCGTAATACTGAATCAGCGCATCGACACTTCCAACCGCAAGGATTGCAGTGAAATCGCGATTGTGCGTTTTTCGGGCATGGTTTGAGATGATCCAATCTACTACGCCTTCTATTCGATCGGGGCTCTCAAAGAACTCACGAGTATCGATACCAGCGACCTTCTCGTCAATCAGGCTGCCGTCGCGACGACGCAGCTTGCCCCAGTATTCAATCGAGAATCTAAGAACATTTTCGTCACGGATTGCGTCAGTGATGACATAGCGGTGAAGACAATCACCGAACAAATCTCTGGTTGTCCGCGCGATTGCCTCGCTTTTGTTGGCATTAAGCTCAAAGATCGGAGTCCCAGTGAATCCGAACATCTGGTAGTTAGTGAAGAAGCTAGTGATACGCTTGTGGGTCTCGCCGAACTGGGAGCGGTGGCATTCATCAAAGATGAATACAATCCGTCGATTTGCGAGCGGAGCCATTTGCTCAAGAAAGTGCGATCGGGATATAGCAGCATTGAGCTTCTGGATCGTTGTGACGATAAGCCGTGTGCTGTCAGTAAATTGTCGGACAAGCTTATGTGTGTTGTTTGTACCGTCAACGCTACCATCGCTATAGGCATTGAACTCGCGCGTTGTTTGGTAATCCAAATCTGCGCGATCGACTACGAACACCACCTTGTCCACTTCTGGCATCTCCGTCAGAATTTGGGATGCTTTGAAGCTAGTAAGCGTCTTGCCCGATCCCGTGGTGTGCCAGATATAACCACCCTTAATACTGTTCTTGACGCGGTCGATAATCGCTTCGACTGCGTAGAATTGATAGGGCCGTAGGACCATTAATTGCCGATCGCCCTCATGAAGCACCGTGTACTTAGCAATCATTTTGGAAACGTGGCATTTGTCGAGGAATGTCTCGGCAAAATCGCTTAGCTGGTTTAGCGGCTTGTTGTCCTCCCGCGACCAAGTGAAAGTTTGTTTGAAGCTTTGCTTGCGGTTATTAGCATAGTAGCGGGTGTTAACGCCATTCGATATTACGAAGAGCTGTATATACTGAAAAAGGCCACGCCCCGCAGTAAAACTGTGCCGGTGATAGCGGTTAACTTGATTAAAAGCTTCCTTTATCTCCAGCCCACGCCTCTTCAGTTCGATCTGGATGAGAGGCAGACCATTAACGAGCAAGGTCACATCGTAGCGGTTCCGGTAGCTTCCCTCCTGTGTAATCTGATGTGTCACCTGATAGCGGTTCTGGCACCACTCATGGGTGTTCAAAAATTCGATGTAGAGGCGGCTACCATCTTCGCGTGCAAGTTCGTACCGATCGCGCAACGTCTTCGCTCGCTCGAACACATTACCTCGATCGAGATGGTTAAGTACCCTCTCGAACTCGGCGTCAGTTAGGACAACCCTATTATGCGCCTCAAGCTGGATTTTGAGATTTGCAATCAACTCTGCATCATTCTGGATCGTGATGCGGTCCCAGCCAAGCTTAACCAATCGGTCGAGCAAGCTTTCCTCGAGTTGGGCTTCAGTCTGCGTTACCATAGACCTGCTCATTAGTGTTATCATTCTCGGCTAAGGTGTCCTGATAGCTCTCAAGCTCGAGCACATAATCCTCATAATAGAGTCGGTACAGTGCGTCGCTGTAGAGCAGCTTGCCGTCAAGCGGGTAACGCCGATCAAGATCGTCATTAAATGCAGGATTGTCGTCGTAATGGACCAGAGGGATTCCACTGGGGAGGAGTTCATCTTCGGACGATTGTTGGGTCTCGGGTCCGAGCGTGTCCGTGCGTGCGCTAAGCGCAAAGAACGACTGAAGCATGTAGAACGTGATCGCGTCAGTCATCTGGAGACAGAGCCGAGCGAAATCGCTCGTGCTATCCTCGACCTTCGGAACAGCTTTGCCATGTGAGATGTCCCCTCTAGCGTTGCGCAATGCACCCAGCGAATGAGCCAAGCCGCTGACTCGATTCACAAAATGTTCCTCGATCACATCGTCATTTGCCTTGAGCAATTTTGCGGCAGATTTGACCAGAGGTTCGACGTCTTTTTTATCGAGCTCTTCGCGCTTTGCGGACTTATCCAGTCCAAGGATGATCGTTTTGGAGATGCCCTCGATCAACGATTTACATGTTTCGATACAAATGTCTGGATGGTCGCAGATATTGCGCCGAGCCTTGCTGAAGAGAGGGAGGTAGTAAGCGCAATCGGGAAATTGTCCCTGATTGGCTTTAATCAACTTAGACGCACGCTGCATCGTTTGGTCCTAAACATACATCTGCTGCAGAAGGCCCTTCTTGAACTCACGCATACATTTTATTTGCGTAGAGACTGCAGCAATCTTGTCGTCGAGTGCGCTCAGAAAATCTGCAATTTTCCGTTGTTCGTCTGGATGGGGGAGTTCAATGATCAGCTTCGATAGGTTTGACTTCGAGACCCCCAGTACCGAGATGCCTTGTGCGACGCGCATAATCTGCTTGCGCAGACCCCATGTCTGAAAAAGATATCCGGGAAACCCAATTTCCAGTTTCCCCACCTTGGGACGTGCAATGTAGGTATGGAGACCTGCGACTAGTGATTTCGGCCGAACTTCCAAGATCTCGATGGCCTTGCCGATATCTGCGTAGTCCTCAGATGCATCGACGATTACGACATCTCCGAGTTGACAATAATTATCTTCGCGCATCGGTTGGGGCATTGCCTCGGGCTTTATGAACGGCGCTTTTGCCTCGCTTTGCTTAAACCGTGCAGCGAATGCTGCATGAATATCGCCATAGTGAATGTTCTGAACCTGACCACCTGTGTCGGTCAGCATGTCACGTGACAGATTGTTAGTTCCGACCCAGTCGAAAATGTCGCCGATCGTGCATGGCGTCCAACCTGGAAATGCCGAGCCGTCGGCGCGAGTAAACCGAACTTCACGTGAGAAAATCCGCTGCATCGCGCCCCGCTTGTAGCGCGTAAATGCACTGCGTTGCCGGTGCAGCAGATCGATGCGTTCATCTACGAGGGCAAGGAAATCGGCAATCTTCTGTTGTTCAGCGAGCGCTGGGAAGCTCACTGGAATTTTCGCAAAATCCCGGTAATATAACCGCAGGCGGTCGCTCGTAAGTCCATACGAGTATGCCCAGAGCAAGTACAACGAGCGGTCACGCTTGAACCACTGTTCAAAAAATTGCGGCGATATCCCCGGCTTTGGCGATAATACGACGTAAGCAGGGCTGACCATGCAATCCTCTGGCGCTCGCCCGACGGCTCCCTGCCACATGCGCATCATATTATAGACTAGGTCATTTTTAGTGGCCCGAAGATTTGAGCCATCCTCTGCGTCGCTGCTTATCTCTCGTTCGAGACTGTCCCGGGGAACCATGCCTCGGTCGATCGTCACTGAATAGAGTGGAAGCCCCTCCTCACCCCGGGCTCGACCTTGGCCGAATGCATCTCCGCCGCGCCTTTCAGTCCAGCCTTGGCTGAACTCCGGAAAGCGCAATCTTGGACCTCTAGGGCTCACCTTAGTCACAGCGGAGTCTCCAGCCCGAGTTCTGCACAGAACAATGCGATGCGAGAATCAATCTCGGCGGTGCTTACCTTTAATGCGTGCAATTCGCTCGAGACGGATCCAAGATCAATCGGCGGCTCCTCCTCGAAAATATCGACATAACGAGGGATATTGAGATTGTATTCGTTTTCTTCTATTTCACTCAACGGTGCGAGATAACTGTATCGTTCCTTCGCATCCCGTCTGCGATACGTTTCGACAATTTGATCAACATCCGAGTCACGCAGTACGTTCTGGTTCTTTCCTTTTTCAAAATGTGCACTTGCGTCAATAAACAGGATATTGCCCGAGTCCTCACGGCACTTCTTGAAAACCAACACACATGTCGGAATGCCTGTGCCATAAAAGATGTTTGCGGGGAGGCCAATTACTGCGTCGAGATAGTTGCGTTCAGCAATTAGAATCCTGCGAATCTCGCCTTCCGAGCCTCCACGAAATAGTGCGCCGTGAGGCAGGATCACCGCCATTGTGCCGTTATCGGCCAGATGATGAACCATATGCAGTACGAATGCGAAATCCGCCTTAGATGCGGGTGCAAGGCGGCCATAGGTGCTGAAACGATCGTCGGTTGAGAAATGCGGATTCGCACTCCAGTTCGCCGAAAAGGGAGGGTTAGCAACGACAGCCTCGAATTTCATATGCGTATGCTGAGGCCGTTCGAGTGTGTCTTCTTGTTTTAGATCGAACTTACGATAGTGCACGCCATGCAAAATCATATTCATGCGAGCGAGATTGTAGGTCGTTCGATTGAGTTCCTGCCCATAAAAGCCGCCAACCTGCCTCATTCCCACTTCACGGGCGACCCGCAGCAGTAGAGAGCCCGAGCCGCAGGTCGGGTCATAAACGGTTTGTAGGCGATCTTTGCCGGTGGTGACGATGCGAGCGAGGACGGTCGAAACCTGCTGAGGGGTATAGAACTCGCCAGCTTTTTTGCCCGCGCCGCTAGCGAATTTGCCGATTAGATATTCATACGCATCGCCTAGCACGTCGCTGTTAACCTCGTGCAAGCGGAAGTCGAGCGTGTCTAGGCGGCCCAAAATTCTGGCGACGAGGGCGTTGCGGTCACTGACGGAGCGGCCGAGCTTGGTCGAGCCAAGGTCTAGATCCTCGAATAGATGGTCAAAGTCTTCCTCGCTTTCGGCACCCATTGTGGATTTTTGGATGTTTGCGAGAATTCGGGTGAGATCATCGAGGATGAAGTTGTTGCCCTTCTGCATTGCCCGAGCGGCAATCGTGGCGAATAGCTCTGATGGACGCAGGAAATAGCCAAGCTCATCCACGGCTTCAGTACGGATGGCGTCGAGTAGCTCTTCTCCTTCTTCGGTGCCCTCGCGGATGTCCATGAATTTAATCCCATCTGCTGACAGGACATCATTGGCGTATAGGTGCATTCGTTCGGACAGGTACTTAAAAAAGATAAAGCCCAAGATGTAATCGCGGAACTCGTCCGCATCCATCTTGCCCCTCAGATCGTTGGCAATCCCCCACAGTGCCGCTTCCAGCCTGCGCTTCTGCTCGTCTGTCATGCCTCGCGCCTACCCCTCGATTCAAATTATCTGTGTCCTAAACTAGGCGGTATTCCCTTGCATCGCCTTTCTAACCGCCGCAAGAATTTTAGCTTAGGTAGTTTGCTGATGCGCAGACTTCCGATTTGATCGTGTGCAAACAGGCCACAGGCTACCATGCTCTCGCATAATGTGCTGGAATAACAGAGCAGAACGTAGGGCCTAATCAGATATGCTATGGCGCTGACACTCTAGCCTGAGAGGAAGAGGGCTGATTCCAACTTGGCCATATGTCCAACAAGAGCCAGATTAGCTTTTTACAAGCCACGGCATAATGTGGGGTGCGATGAGGGGCACAGGTTCGCTTGAACCCTTAAACCTTTGTAAAATAAACTATTTTAAGGAAGAGCTGGCGGAGAGGGGGAGATTCGAACTCCCGATACGGTTGCCCGTATGCTGCGTTTCGAGTGCGGTACATTGGATAGCGACCAGTCCTTGCCCATAGGAGAGCTGCACCCGTGCAGAGATCCGAGGGTAAGCCCCTTGCCGGGCAAATGCCGGTCGAGTGTCGAGACGCCAAAGGGCAGGGACTTGCGTGAGCCATAAGCCCCGCCGAGCCTCTCGATCTGGTGCCTCAAGTCGTCGACGACTTCGCGCCAGGTAGCCACCAGTCAAGCTCACCTCCCTCCTGCCTCCTGCGACAGAATTGAACAAAACAGGAACATAGACCAAGGTGGGGAGTCAACGCGCGGTTCGAGAGCGACCTTGTGGATCGCGGGAAGGAGGCGGAGGTAGAAGAGGGCGCGCGCCAAACCCACCGTACAATGTATCAATTCTTATGTTCCGAGCAACCGGACACTCGGGCAATTTAGCCCGGATCACACTTAACGAGCGAGATCCCGAGCAAGATCGGTAGGTTTAACGCGCGCCCTAACATTGTTGCGCACGGCAGGTGGGATTGATGCGTCTCACCCCTCACAACGAGCGAACCGAAAAATCTCCCAGGCAAGCCCGGCACTCACCAAGCCGTTGTTCGACGAATGCGCAAAGCTCCTGAAATCTGGCAGCAACACCAACACCGGGGTCTTGGCCGATTTGTTCGGCACGTGCCAGGCGGAGAAATCCTCGTCGATGACGAATATGGGCGAGGACGCCTCAAAGGGCTGAACTTCCGTGCCGAGATCCTCCTAATATTTCTTCATCTGGGGTGAAAAGCCCTCCGGCTTGAGCTCGGCCGAAACTCCTTCGATCGCCGTATTGTTCTGAAACCAGAATCCGAACTTCAGCTCGACTCCCATTTGAGCTGACTTGATGACCATTCCCTTCACGGCCTCGTCGGTCCGACTCTGTGTGGGTGCGATCTCCTCGAACGTAAATCGCAATTCGTCGACAGGGATGTTCGGTGCATTGGAAATTGCTTTGGCGAGATACACCGCCTTATCGAGCGGGCAATAGGTTGGGGCCCGCTTTTCAGGCGCGCCACCGAGCCGTCAAACATCGAGGAAGCTTCTCAGCATCCGGCTGCGCGAGGGATGCTTCAGCTTGCGCAGGGACTTTGCTTCAATCTGGCGGATGCGCTCACGGGTCACGGAAAACTGCAGACCGACCTCTTCAAGGGTGTGGTCGGAGTTGAGCCCAATGCCGAAGCGCATGCGCAGCACGCGCTCCTCTCGGGGCGTGAGCGTGGCAAGCATCCGCGTGGTGGTCTCGCGCAAGTTCGACTGGATCGCTGCCACATCAGGAGAGACTGCATTCTGATCTGCAATGAGATCGCCGAGATTTGAGTCATCCTCTTCGCCGATCGGTGTCTCGAGAGAGATCGGCTCCTTAGCGATCTTGAGCACCTTCTGAATTCGGTCGACGGGCATGGCGAGCTTCTCGGCCAGCTCCTCCGGGGTCGGCTCGCGGCCGATCTCGTGCAGCATCTG